>SPDF01000138.1 GCA_004525055.1 Gemmatimonadales bacterium
CTCCGCCTGCAGTGTCCGTCGGGCCTCGTCGCTCAGCGGGGAGAGGTGCATCAGGCTGTCCACGTACACCCGGTACGCAAGATCGGTCGGGATGCGGCCCGCCGAGGTGTGGGGGTGGTACAGCAACCCCTGATCCTCGAGCTCGCTCATGATGTTCCGCACGGTGGCCGACGATACGCCGAGCCCGAACCTCTGCGCGACGGTACGGCTGCCGGCAGGCTCCGCCGTCTCGATATAGGTCTGGATGAACGCCTCGAGGACGTGCAGCTGACGGGAGGAGAGATGCTCGGCAGGTGCCATGGGGGGAATCTAATCAGGAGGCGTCGGCGACCAACGCATCGAGCCGGAGCCAGCCCTCGGCGGTCAGCCTGATCTGCCCGCCCTCGGTCAGGGCCCAGCCGGCCGACACCCAGCGCTCCCACACCTCGGCGGCCACAAGCTCGGCGGGAATGCCCGTCGAAGTGCGGAGCCCCAGATAGAGCGCCTCGAGGCGCCGTTGGCTCTCCGTCAATCGCTCCCGGCCAGTGACCGTATCCCGCCCCTCCCCGATCGCGACCTCCCACGCCGCATACTCCCGGATGTTCCACCGACGTTCTCCCCCGGTGCCACTGTGCGCTGAGGGTCCGAGCCCGAGATACGGGGCGCCATTCCAGTAGCCGCTGTTGTGCCGCGCCCGGTGCCCCGGGCGGGCGGCGTTCGAGACCTCGTAATGCTCCCATCCACGCGCCTGGAGCGCTTCGCTCAACCTGAGGAATTCCTGGGCATACTGCCCCTCATCAACGGCGGTGGTCTGCCCCCGCGCGGTCCAATGGCCCAGCGGGGTGTGGGCTTCGACCGTCAAGCCGTAGCAGGAGAGGTGATCGGGCTGGAGCGCAAAGGCCTGCTCGAGATCGGCCTCCCAATCCCGACCGAGTTCGGCCGGGAGTCCGTAGATCAGGTCGAGGGAGAGATCGGCGAACCCGGCGGCGCGGAGGATGCCCACGGCGTCGCGCGCCTGGCCGGCGGTATGGGTGCGATGCATCCAGCTCAGGACCTCACCCGCAAAGGATTGAACGCCGAGCGATATGCGCGCAAATCCGGCGGCGCGCCACCGCTCGGCGGCGGCCGGAGTGACATCGTCGGGGTTGGCTTCGAGCGTCACTTCCGCCCTTGGGGCCAGCTCGCGATCCGCAAGGAAACCGTCGAGGATGGAGCTCAGCGCCGAGGGTTCGAGATGCGACGGAGTGCCGCCACCGAAATACACGGTGTCGAGTTGAGGAGAGCCATCCCACCCCGGATCGGACTGCACCCCTCGCCATTCCTGCAGCACCGACTGCGCAAAGTGGGTCGAGGGCACGCTCCGGCGCACCGCGATGGAGAAGTCGCAGTAGCTGCAGCGGCGGGCGCAGAACGGGACGTGGACGTAGAGATTCACAGGTGGAAGGGTACAGCCCGGCGCAGGCCGATGAAAGTCAGGCGCGGAGAAACCGCCGGCCGGGCTCCTGGCGTGCGACGCCATACATCTCGAGGGCGGACAAGGCCGGGAGGAGTTCTGCCGCTGGGGCGCCAACCACCTCGATGAGCGCGTCGAGGTGGCGTGGCGTGCGGTCCAGTGTCTGAAACACCCGCCGTTCGAAGAGGGTGAGTGGCAGCGCGGGGGGCGGCTCAGCCTTCGCTGCCAGAGTTCCCGTTCCCGCTTTGGTGGGACGCACCTCGGGATACGCTGCCAGCAGGTCGTCCGATTCGAGGAAGGGAGTGGCGCCATCCCGGAGCAGCCGATTGGTACCGACGGAGGTCGGGCTGGTGATGGCACCGGGGACCACCATCACGTCGCGGCCCTGGGAGAGTGCTGCGTCCACGGTGATCAGGGTCCCCGAGCCGGAGGCCGCCTCGACTACGACCGTCACGCGAGCCAGCCCACTGATGAGGCGATTCCGCCGTTGGAAGCTCCCCGCATTGGGCCGATTGCCTGGCGGGAACTCGGTGAGGAGTAGCCCTTCGCGCCGCATTCGCTCGTATAGCCCCCGATTCGCCGCCGGATAGATCACCCCGAACCCGTTTCCCAGGACACCGATGGTGTCGCCAGCGTAGTCGAGCGCGGCCAGGTGCGCTACGGCGTCGAGTCCGCGGGCCATTCCACTGACGACGCACAGCCCGCGCCCAACCGCGGCCTGCACGATCAGACGGCACGCGTCGCTGCCGTAGGTGGAGTGGTTTCGGCTCCCGACCACGGCGACCGCCAGGCGGTCGAGGAGTTCGAGGCGCCCAAGCGCGAAGAGCACCCCGGGCGGTTCCGGGATATTCACGAGAATGGACGGATAGGCGGCATCGCCGGGGACAAGGCAGGTCCCGCCGTGTGATTCGACCTCCCGCATCACCCGTTCCCCCTGGGCAACGGAGGTTGTCTTGATGGCTGTCGCGCAGGGGTTGGAAATCCCGGGCAAGGCACGTAAAAACTCGAACGGCGCCGAGAGGGCGCCGTAGGCAGTCGAGCAGGCCGTGAGGAGGGTGGTGCGTCGGGCGTGGCCGACTCCGTTCACCAGGCCCAGCGCCACCATCGCGGCGCGCTCCTGGTCCGAGGGAGGGGCAGTCACTCGGGGGCCCAGTCCTCGGTGGCCGGAGGAGGTTCGTTCGCCTTGGCCTCCGCCACGAATCGGAAGAAGTACTCCTTGAGTTCCTCGAGCCCGGCGCCGGAGGCACTCGATATCGCGAGCTGACGGTCTGCGCCCGGCGCATCGATCGTCGGGACCTCGTCTCCCTCCGGCAACAGATCCCGCTTGCTCAACACCACGACGTGCGGCCGTTCCGCCAGGGTGCCGGAGTACTGCTGCACCTCGGCGCGGAGTTGATCGTAGACCGCTTGCGGGTCCGGTGCATCAAGGGGAATCATGAACGCGAGCACGCGCGTACGCTCCACGTGCTGCAGGAACTTGAGGCCCAGGCCCTTTCCCTCGTGGGCCCCCTCGATGATGCCGGGGATGTCGGCGATCACGAAGGTGCGGGATCCGGAAAGCTGCACCACCCCGAGATTCGGCTCGAGGGTTGTGAAGGGATAGTCGGCGATCTTGGGCCGCGCCGCGCTGACCACGGAGAGGAGGGTGGACTTGCCGGCGTTGGGCTCACCGACCAGTCCGACATCGGCGATGAGCTTGAGCACCAGTTCGATGTCCCGCTCTTGCCCCTCCTCACCCGGCTCCCACTCTCGCGGTGCCTGGTGGGTCGACGTGGTAAATCGTGCGTTGCCGCGTCCGCCCCGCCCGCCTCGCGCCACCCGGAAGACATCGCCGTCGAGCAAGATCTCGGCGATGACTTCCCCGGATTCGACGTCGCGGACCACGGTGCCGGGAGGCACCGGCATGTAGATGTCGTCGGCGGAGGCGCCGGTCATGTTCTTCCCCTTGCCGTGCTCGCCTCGGCCCGCCTTCCAGATGGTGCGGTACCGGTAGTCCAGCAGGGTGGCGAGGTTCGAGTCGCCCCGGATAAATACATGGCCGCCATGCCCGCCGTCGCCGCCGTCAGGTCCGCCTTTCGGCTTGAACTTGAAGCGCGCGAACGAGGAGACACCCGACCCACCGGTGCCGGCGATGGCCTTCACGACTGCACGATCGATAAACATCAGCTCTCCTCACTCCACCCGGCGCGTACTGCCACCCAGAACTTCTCAATTTCTGTCCACTCCTCGACCGCGAGGAAGGGCCGAGCCACAGACAGCGTCGCCTGCACCTGATCAAGGGTGGCCCCCCCGTGCAGCGCCCCACGCACATGCGAATGCAGCTGTCGATGAGTGCGCAGCACCGCCGTCTGCGCAACGGTGCAGAGCTCCCGCCGCATGAGGTCCAGTCCGGGGCGCCCGAGCGTCCGGCCATACCCTTCGACCAGCATCCAGCGATCGACGGCGGGGTGCAGGTCGCGCACATTGCGGCGCAACTTCGCATAGTTGCCGCCGTACACCGTCGAACAGGTCTCCACACCCCGCGCTTCCCAGTCGGCGAGCCGCGCATACTCCGCATCGGTGTCCGAGTCCGGGGCGGGAATACCACTCACGCTACGCCAGACACCAAATGCGATCAGTGCCCGAGGATACCCCACCATCAGGATCGACTGGAGGAGCAGTTCTTCGACCCAGGTCGGATCGACCCGAGCCTCCAGCGCCGCAGCCGCGCTGCGCGTCAGCGATGGTTCATCTCCCGCCGCCACCGCAGCGGCGAGATGAATGAGGGCGACGGTCTGGGCGTCAAGGGCGGAATTGTCTGGCATCAGGATAACCGGGCTCAGGGACTCGCTGGCATCGTAGGGGCGCCAGCCGTGTCATGAAACCGCAGGTCGCCGGCGGCGAGGAGCGAGCCGGTCCGTTCCTTCCTTGTATTCAGGATCACCGGTTCGACGTAGCGCGCGAGCGCCGCAAGTGGCAATGCTGCTCCGGATCCAGTTGCCAGGCGCGCCAGGACACCGAGCAGGGCCACTTGCGCGCTTCGCATGTCGCCGTCGGCCACCTTGAGGGTGAGGCCGAGCCCGAGCTCTGGCCAGGCAGCGCTGTAGACCCCGTCGGCGCCAATCTTGGCGATGACCCGGCCCTCTGTCTCGCGGATCAGGTCGGTGCAAAGCCGCCCAGTGCCACCTACCAGTTCTGGGTGCTGCTGCATCGCGTTCCGGACTCGGATCGCGGCCGGTTCCTCGCTCGTCCCGAAGCGGGCATAGGCGAGAGCCATGGCACGGAGCGGCATCGCAAAGCAGACAGTCGTACATCCATCGACACCCAATATGATCGATTCGCGGGGGACGCCGCTCCAGCGGGCCACCTCGTGGAGGATGCGGTCCTGGGCGCGATGGCCGGCGCGTTCATAGCCGGCGATCGGCCAGCCGTGATGCCGTGCAAGAGCCAGCATGCCGCTGTGCTTCCCCGAGCAGTTGCTCCAGGCAGGGGTGACGTCCAACCCGGATCGGAGCGCGTGCTCGTGGACAGCAGTCGAGAGTGGTGGATGCGGGCCGCATGCCAGGTCTGCCTCGGTACATCCGATGGCGGCGAGCATCCGGCGGGCGAGTTCCACCTGTTCCGGTTCGCTGGAATGAGAGGCGCAGGCCAGCGCGATGGCGTCTGGGCCGAGGCCAAAGTGGTCCGCGGCACCGTCCGCGACCATCGGCAATGCCTGGAACGGCTTGGCCGCCGAGCGCCAGTACGTCACCAAGTCCGGGTCCCCAGCAGAGGCGCGGAGCGTACCCGAAGGGTCAACCACGGCGAGTGACACGGCGTGGATCGACTCGACGAGGTCGCCACGGGTGGATTCGACGCGGAAGGTGGTGTTCGACATGGGGGTCAAAGATAGTGGAGCGGGACGCCGACGGGGTTGGGTGGTCCCCTTCCCCTTTGCCCGCGCTGAACACACGTTTCCGGGGTCCTGAGTTTCCACGCCTTCGAGGATCTGCCGTGCGCCCCAGCTCTCCCCC
>SPDF01000121.1 GCA_004525055.1 Gemmatimonadales bacterium
GGCGTGGGAGCCGCGCTTCGTGACGGTCGCGGTCGAATTCGAGAAGCTGCCGCTCGGTGTTGTGCCGCGGTTGTGGCAGCTCATGCAGAGGTTGGCGGAGGTCTCGGGAATGTCGATCGGCATCCGGAGCTGCTTGGAGTAGGGGCTGCCGTGCGGGTCGTGACAGACCGCGCAGGTGGCCGGCGGCAGGGTGGTCATCTCCCCGATCGAGTCCAGCTCAATGTAGGTACTGGTCTTGCCGCCATTCATGCGGGTCAGCACCGCCCGGCCTTCGTGGCAGGACGCGCCGCACCCGGTGCCGCCTCCAGCCGGATAGGCGTTGGCCGCGGAGTCGGCGTGCCCGGTCTGCGCCCACTGCTCGACAAATGGATTGTGCGAGCCGCTGTGGCACCCGCCGCAGCTGGCCGCGGTGTCCTTCAGGCCGGCACGGGCGAGCGGATGGTTGTCATCACCGGGGCTCGAGACGTGGTCGAAGCCGGGGCCGTGACAGCTCTCGCACTGCACGTCGTGATACGCCGGGTCGGCTACCAGGTTGTAGCCGGAGGGCATTCCGGCGGACGCGGTGACGTTGCCATTCTCGTTGACGGTGTGGCAGCCGTAACAGGAGGCCGATGCGTGCCCGGAATTGATGAGGGTTTCATAAGCTCCGGAGTGTGCCGTGGTGCTCCACTCGCCCTGGTAGCTCACGTGGCAATTGCCGCACGTGGTCTGCTTGGTGCTGGCGGTGTAGTAGCCCAGGAAGCCGTTGACCGAGTCCGGCGGCGGATTGAACTGCGGCCGCTCAGTGGTCTCGTAAATGGTGTTGGTCTCCGTACAGCCGGCCACGAGAACGAACGCCAGCAAGCCGAAGGTGGCGGCGAGGGAGCGGAAGCGAACAGTGCGAGACGTCATAAGAATGACCCTTAAGTGAGGGAGGACGCAAACAATTTTCCCCCATCCGGGCTTTCGCGCAATGGGTCTCCGTGGCAATACGGGGGTATCGTTACAAAATTTATTGTTCCTTCACTAACTCTTTGGGAATTCTTGGCTTCAGGCCCTTCCAGGCCTCGTTGCCAGAGCTCTCCATGCCATTCGAGCGGCGCCCGCGATTGGGTTCCACGCACCGTCACTCTCGATGTTCCATTTTCACCTCCGTAGAGTTACTGAAGTCATCTTCAGAAACTCTTCAAGCCAGATTTATTCGGTTGGCCGAACTTCTGGTCAGTTGGAATTCCCCCCCCCCGACGGCGGGCTCCTCCCGCCGCCGGTCCATCCCGCACCATTGTGGACCGGAGGTTCAGACGATGTTCTTCCCCACGCAGTTCCCCTGGGCAAAGGATCAGACCCTGGGAGAGCACCTCGAGGCCAGTGGCGTGTCGCGCCGTGATTTCCTCGAGTTCTGCGGCCAGATGGCCGTGCTCATCGGCCTGACCGAAATGGCGGCACCGCGAGTCGCCGCGGCGCTTGAGGGGGTCAAACGGCCCGTGGTCATCTGGATTCAGCTGCAGGAATGCACCGGCTGTGTCGAGAGCGTCCTCCGGAGCGCCGATCCCTCCATCGGCGAGCTCATCCTGAACATCGTCTCCCTCGACTACTCGCACACGCTGATGGCCGCCTCCGGCACGGCGGCGGAGGATGCGCTGCACGCGTCGATGAAGGCCAACATGGGGGAGTACCTCCTCGTGGTGACCGGCTCGGTGCCGCTGGCCGAGGACGGCATGTATACAGTCATCGGCGGCCGGACGGCCAAGGAAATCCTGATCGAGGCCGCCGCCGGCGCGAAGGCCGTCATCGGCGTGGGTGCCTGTGCCCACTGGGGCAGCGTCCAGGCCGCCAAGCCGAACCCCACGGGAGCGGTGGGCATCGCCGAGATCATCAAGGACAAGCCGGTGGTGCACCTGGCCGGGTGCCCGCCGATCGCCGAGACGGTGACGGCCACGCTGGTCCACTACCTGACCTTCGGCGGGCTTCCCGAGCTCGACGGCGACGGGCGGCCGCGATTCGCCTACGGCGCCCGCATTCACGATCAGTGCTCGCGGCGAGCCAATTTCGACGCCGGGCAGTATGTCGAGGTCTTCGACGACGAGGCCGCCCGCAAGGGGTGGTGCCTGTATAAGGTGGGGTGCAAGGGACCGGAGACCTTCAGCCCCTGTCCGATCTTCATGTGGAACATGAAGACCAGCTGGCCTATCGGGGCAGGGCACCCCTGCATTGGCTGCACCGAGCGGGGCTTCTGGGACACCATGACCCCGTTCTACGACCGGCTGCCGAATGTGGCCGGGATCGGCATCGAGCGGACCGCCGACACGATCGGCGCCGCGCTCGCGGTCGGGACCATTGCCGGCGTCGCCGCCCACGCCACCGCCACTACCGTTCACCAGATTCGCTCGCGCAAGAAAGCGGCTGCGGCGGCGGAGGGAGGTCACGATGGCCAAGACTAAAGTGGTGGTAGACCCTATCACCCGAATCGAAGGACACCTCCGGATCGAGGCGCAGGCGGAGAACGGGATGATCTCCACGGCGTGGGCGTCGTCCACGCAGTTCCGCGGCATCGAAATGATCATGCAGGGCCGCGACCCGCGCGACGCCTGGGCGTTCACCCAGCGGATCTGTGGCGTCTGCACCGTGGTGCACGCCGTTGCCTCCTGCCGCGCGGTGGAAGACGCGCTGGGCATCACCATTCCGCCCAACGCCACCCTGATCCGGAACCTGGTCCACGGGATGCAGACCATCCAGGACCATGTGATCCACTTCTACCATCTGCACGCGCTCGACTGGGTGGACATCATCAGCTCGCTCAGCGCTGATCCGGCCAAGACGGCGGCCATCGCCAAGAGCATCTCGCCCTGGCCGAACAACTCCGCCACCTACTTCGCGGAGGTGCAGAACCGGATCAAGACGTTTGCTGCGGGTGGCCAACTCGGCATCTTCACCAACGGCTACTGGGGCCATCCTGCGTACAAGCTCCCACCGGAGGTCAACCTCCTCGCCGTGGCGCATTATCTCGAGGCGCTGGACTGGCAGAAGGACGTCATCCGCCTCCACACCATCTTCGGCGGCAAGAACCCCCACCCGAACTTCCTCGTCGGCGGCATGGCGAGCGCCATCAACCTCAACGACACGGCCACCATCAACGCGGCACGCCTCTCCGACGTTCAGGCGATGATCACCCGCGCCAAGCGTTTCGTGGACGAGGTGTACTGGCCCGATGTGCAGGCGATCGCGGGGTTCTACAAGGATTGGGGTGCCATCGGCGGCGGGACCGGCAACTACCTGACCGTTGGGGAATACGCCTCGGTGGACAGCAACGACCTCGACTCGCTCTACTTCCCCCGTGGCATCGTGCTGAATCGCGACCTCTCCAAGGTCTATCCTTACGACCACACGCTGGTGACGGAAGGCATTACCAGTTCCTGGTACGAATACTCCGGCGGCGACGCCGCCTCGCTCCACCCGTGGGAAGGGGAGACGGTGCCGAAGTACACCGGTCCGCCGACTCCCTGGACCTATCTGCAGGACGAGAAGAAGTACACCTGGATGAAGTCGCCGCGGTACGATGGGCGTGCCATGGAGGTCGGGCCGCTCTCGCGGATGCTGGTCGGCTACGCCGCGGGCCAGCCCGATATCAAGGAGATTGTCACGGAACTCCTGACCCGGCTCAAGGTGCCGCCCGCCGCGCTCTTCTCGACGCTTGGCCGCGTGGGCGCGCGGTGCATGGAGACGGTGCTGCTGGCCAACCAGATGCAGAACTGGTACGGCCAACTCGTCAACCGTATCAAGAACGGCGACACTCGCACCTTCAACGGCGACAAGTGGGATCCTGAAACCTGGCCGAAGACGGCCCAGGGGTACGGCTACCTCGACGCCGCGCGCGGGGCTCTCGGCCACTGGGTGCAGATCGAGAATGGCAAGATTTCACGCTATCAGTGCGTGGTGCCGAGCACCTGGAACTGCTCGCCGCGGGACGAACAGGGCGTGCCCGGCCCGTACGAGGCGGCGTTGATGGACAACCATCCGCTCGTCAGGCCCGAGCAGCCGCTCGAGATCCTGCGCACCATCCACTCGTTCGATCCCTGCATGGCCTGTGGCGTGCACGTCCTCGACGCCGACGGCCATCCGATCGTGGAGGTCAAGGTCCAATGACGACGTCCACTCCACGGCATGGCCCCGCCCCGCCGCCCTTCGCGGATTCACCGCTGTTCCCCCTTGGGCGGCATTCCGCTCCGCCCTCTGGTGACTACCGCTGGGTCTCGCCCTGGGGCGGTCCGCTCCGGTTTACCCACTGGGTGGCGTTTCTCACAATCACGGTGCTGGTGATCACGGGCTTCTTCATCAATCGCCCCTATTTCCTCACCACCGGCGGACCGCCGCAGTACCTGATGGGATACATCCGGCTGGCACACTTCATCGCCGCGGGTCTCCTGGTGGCCGCCGGCCTAATCCGCTTCTACTGGCTCTTCGCCGGGAACCAGTTCGAGCGCCTTCCCGCGCTCTTCCCGATCCGCTGGCGCGATTGGGTCAACCTGTGGAAGCAGGTCAAGTACTACCTGATGCTCGAAGGGGATCACGGGATCTACTACATCGGGCACAACCCGCTGCAGCAGCTGAGCTACACCTTCACTTACGTAATTGCGATCGTCATGGTCATCAGTGGCTTCGCCATGTACGGGCAGGCTAGTCCCGGCGGGCTATGGTACAGCCTGACGCAGCCGATGGTGCTCGCGGTCGGCGGCATCCAGATCGTTCGCCTGACGCACCACCTCTGCACCTGGTGGTTCATCATCTTCCCGATCATGCACATCTACCTCGTGCTCCGGAAAGACATCACCGAACATGGCGGTGGACTGTCAGGCATTTTCTCCGGCGGTCACTACATCAAGGCCGACATCCAGTATGTGGACGAATAACGTCCGGCCGGTCCTGGTCCTGGGCCTCGGCAACCCGATCATGGGGGACGACGGCGTGGGGATCATCGCGCTCGAGCGATTCCGGGACCGGTTCGAGGTGGGTGCCGGTATCGAGCTCATGGACGGCGGTACGTGGGGAATGAACCTGCTCCCCTACATCGAGTCCGCCGGCAAGCTGCTACTGGTAGATGCCATCCGCGCCGGGCTGGTGCCCGGCGCGGATGTCTTCATCGACGGGCCCGACCTGCCGAGGGTCCTGGGGCAGAAGCTCTCCGCCCACCAGGTGGACATTGTGGATGTCCTGACGCTGGCCCAGGTCCGTGGTACGTTGCCCCTCATGACCGTGGCGCTCGGCGTGGAACCGGTGACCATCGAGATGCGGTCCGACATGACGCCGGCGGTGGAGCAGGGCACCGAGCGGCTACCGGATCGGATGGCCAGCCAATTGAGGGAGTGGGGCATCCGCGTCTCGCCGCGCGCGCCGGCGCATGCATGAAATGAGCGTGGCGGTGGAGGTCTGCCGCCTGGCGGAGGAGCGTCTCTCCCCGGTGGAACTGCCGCAGCTCATCACCGTCGGGCTCGATGTCGGAGACGATTCCGGCCTCGAGCCCGACAATCTTCTCTTCTGCCTCGAGGCGCTTCTCGCCGCACCGCCGTTCCACCAGGCGCGCCCGGCGATGACCCGCTGTACAGGCGATGTCCTTCGCGTCACCTACCTGGAGCTCGATGATGACCGTCAGGACAATTGAATTGCGAGAGCCGGTCATGGCTCGCAACAACGAGATTGCCAACACGGTGCGGGCGCGACTCGCCGCCGCCGGTGTCCCGGCGCTCAACTTCGTCTCCTCTCCCGGCTCGGGAAAGACGCTCCTGCTCGAGCGCACCCTCGCCGCCCTCGGCGAGGAGCTCCGCATGGCCGTCGTCACCGGCGA
>SPDF01000113.1 GCA_004525055.1 Gemmatimonadales bacterium
ACCGCCTCGACGAGCGCCGAACGTGCGAAACTCTGGCAGGGCCGCAAGAAGGCGTTCGGGGCCATGGGCAGAATCTCCCCCGACCTCGCGGTGCAGGACGCCGTGGTCCCACGAAGTACCCTCCCCGATATCCTCGACAGGGTAGCCGCCATCGCCGCACATTACCGGCTCGACGTGGCGAATGTCTTCCACGCCGGTGACGGCAATCTTCATCCGAACATCAGTTTCGATGGCCGCGACCCCGACATGGTGGCTCGCGTTCGCGCCGCCAACCATGACATCATGCACGCCTGCCTCGCCGTCGGGGGGAGCATCACCGGCGAACACGGGGTCGGCTCCGACAAGCTGGCCTACATGCCGGATGCCTTCGACGCCGAGACGCTCGGGGCGATGCGGGCGGTGCGCCACGTCTTTGACCCAACCGCGCGGGCCAACCCGGGCAAAGTCATTCCCTATCACGCCTGTCGCGAGTGGCGTCGGGGAGGTGCTGTATGAGTCACGATGTGCTTGATCGCCTCCGGACCCTGCTCGGAACTTCGGCAGTCAGCCGCGATCCCGACGGCATCCCCCGGGCGGTCCCCGACTCCACCGACGCGGTCGCCGCCACGCTCCGATTGGCCGAAGAGTCAGGATGGCGGGTCCGTCTCGAAGGACATGGGAGTTGGGTGCCGGCAGATGCCCCGGCCGACCTCGCGCTCACCACACGCGGGCTCGACCGGATCGTGACCGTACAGCCCGCCGACCTCGTCGCGACCGTCGAGGCGGGCGTCGCGGTGGACGTCCTGCAGCGGCACCTCGCGGATCAGGGGATGTGGCTCGCCCTCGATTTCCCCGGTCGCCCCGAACGGACGGTCGGGTCGATCGTCGCCACCGCCACCGCCGGCGCACTCCGCGCCGGCTTCGGCCCCGTGCGGGATCACATCCTCGGCTGCACCGCGGTTACCGGCGATGGTCGAGTGATTCGACCCGGCGGCACGGTCGTCAAGAACGTGGCGGGATACGATCTCACCAAGCTGCAGGTCGGCGGGTTCGGCGCGTTCGGTGTCCTCACGACCCTCCACCTCCGACTCCGCGCGTCTCCGAGTGCGGATGCCACGCTGGTGGCACGTGCGCCGCGTGACCACCTGACCAGCGCGGCGCGCGACCTCTCCGATGCCGGGGTCCAACCCCAGGCGCTCGAGCTGCTCTCCCCCGCCGTCAGTGCCGACTCCGAATGGGTCCTGGCCGCCCGGTGTATGGGCTCCGACGGCGGCGTGGAAGGCGACATCGCCCGGATCTTCGACGCCGCCGACCTTCCCTGGAACCGATTGGACCACGACCGCGCGCACGCCTTCTGGCACCTGGTGACCCACGCAGGCAGCGGTGCGGCGATGACCATCCGCCTCGGCGTGCTTTCGCCCGGACTCGATGAACTCCTCGACTTGGTGGGTCAGCACCTCGATGAAGGGCTCATCTGGGCCGGTGCTGCACAGGGGGGAATGCGCTGGGCGGGAGACGCCACAGCCGACAGCGTGCGAGTGCTCCGGCACCTCGCTGCGGAGCGAGAGGTCCCGCTCACCCTCGAGCGCGCACCGTGGGCCATCCGCCAGGCGGTGGGTCATTTCGGAGCGTATCGCGAGGGTGTCGGCCCACTTGTGGCGCAGCTCCGGGACGTCTTCGATCCGAGCGGGCGCTTTGTCGTCGCCATCGATGGATCCGAACAGTGAGCGGCACTGGTACGGCAGGGATTCTTGAGCCGCTCGCGCCGTGTGTGCACTGCGGGTTCTGCCTCCCGGCCTGTCCGACCTACCTCGCGACCGGGGACGAGAACGACAGCCCGCGCGGTCGCATCGTCCTGATGCGATCCCTGGCCACCGGGGTGATCGCTCCAACCGACTCCTCGCTCGGAGATCATCTCGACCGCTGCCTCGGCTGTCGAGGGTGTGAACCGGCCTGTCCCTCAGGGGTCGCGTACGGCGCCGGGCTGGCAGCCGCCAGGCAGGCGCTCGTCGAGGTCAAGGGCCTTCCCTGGACGGCGCGGATGATCCTGCGCATCTTCGCCACGCCACTGCTTTGGCGACCCCTCCTGACCATGGCCCGCTGGTTCCGCTCGACCGGCATCCCCCGCGCGCTCGCCGGCGAAGGGCGATTCTCTTTCTCGATGGGGATGCTCGCAGCGACCGCACCGAGCCACTTCCCCGCTTCCCCGCTTCCCCGCCCCGGAAGCGCCCGCGCGTCCGGCGGCGCCTCCGTCGCTCTCTTCACCGGCTGCGTGATGGATACCTTGTTTCCCCATGTGCACGACGCCGCGCGCCGGACCCTCGCGACCAACGGATATCGGGTGGTCGAGGTCCAGGCCCAGGGATGTTGTGGTGCGTTGCACGAGCACGCCGGAGATCACGATGGCGCATCCGACCTGGCGCGGCGCAACATCGCGGCCTTCGAGGGGACGGTGGATTTCATCGCCGTCGATAGTGCCGGATGCGGTGCATTGCTCAAAGAGTATGGACATCTCCTCGGGACCACACCCGCGTCCGAGTTTGCAGCACGGGTTGTGGATGTCACGGAGTTGTTGGCAGCCAAGGGCCCCCGCCCCGCGGGCCCCCTCGGCGATGACGTCGCGTACGACGCCCCTTGCCACCTGCAACACGCACAAGGTGTCCACGCCGCGCCGCTTGCCGTCCTTGGCGCCATCGAGGGAATTCGACTCCGTGAGCTGCCTGGCGCGGACCGGTGCTGCGGGAGCGCCGGCATCTACTCGCTGCTGGAGCCAGCACTCTCTCGCGACGTCCTCGAGATGAAACTGGCGAGCATCCGGGACGCCGATCCGATCCCTTCGGTGGTCGCCACCGGAAATCCCGGATGCCTCATGCAGGTCGGGGCCGGCCTCCTGGCCGAAGATCTCCCAGTGCGTGCCGCGCATCCGGTCGAGCTGCTCGATGCAGCATACCAGATGGATGGCACCTACGGCCCTGACGACTCCCATTCCGCTAGATTTCAGAAATGATCACCGTGACACTCACAGAGTTCGAGCAACTCCACCTGTTGCGTGGGGGCGCCGCCATCGCCGGTGCGGGCGCCGCCGTCTTTCGCATCTCTGGGGCCGGCGCCCTCGACTGTCTCCAGGGACTGTGGACCAACGACCTGCTCGAACCCGGCGAGGCATCCATCACCTACGGTGCTCTGCTGACGCCGAAGGGGATGATTGTCACGGACGGGTGGGCGCTCCGCACCGGGGCCTCTGTCGACCTCGTGTTCCCGCTTCAGGCGCGTGAGGCGGTCCAGCAGATCTTCCAGCGCACACTCCCTCCACGGCTCGCCACTGCCACCGATCTCACCGACTCCCTTCGTGTGGTCCATCTCCTCGGCGACGGTGCCACTGATCGATGGCCGGTCGTCCCGTTGGGGCGCCTGCCAGAGCCGGGGATGGTCGCGCGGTGTGAAGTCGCCGAGGGAGAGTTTGTGGCCGCGACCCCGGTGGCGGGGCCGTTCGAGGCCTTCCTGATCGGGCCGGTCGATGTGATCGCCAGTGTGGAGTCCCTGCTCATGGTCGCAGGGATGAAGGCGGGGGACGATGCCGACCGGGAGGCAGCGAGGATCCTCGCTGGCTGGCCTGCCCTTGGCGCGGAGATCAACGATCGCACGCTGCCACAGGAAGTGCGCTTCGATGAGCACACAGGAGTGTCCTACACGAAGGGGTGCTATACAGGGCAGGAAACGGTTGCTCGGCTGCATTTTCGAGGACATGCCAACCGGGTTCTCCGCGGCCTGCGCTGGGTCGGGCCGACGGCCGACGGGGACGTGGTCCTGGCAGGCGAAAAGCAGGTAGGCCAGGTGAGTTCCATCCTCAGGCTCCCCGACCGAGTCCTTGGCCTCGCACTGCTGCGACGAGAGGTCCATCCGGGCATTCGCGTCACGATCGGTGGTAGTCCTGCGGTCGTCTGCGATCTTCCGTTCGGACCTGAAGATATCGAAGGGTGAAGGTGCTCGTCACAGGGGGTACTGGCCTGGTCGGCGAACCAGTGGTCCGGGCACTCCTCGCACGGGGCGATGCCGTCGTCGCGCTGGTGCGGAGCCGTGAGGCCGCCGAGAAGGTGCGCGCGCTCGGAGCCTCCCCGGTACTCGGTACCGTGGAGGATCCACGCATATGGGAAGGAATTTCCGGCATCGATGGCGTCATCCACTCCGCGGCTCTGGTGGCCGCACGTACCCAGTGGCAGAACTTCTTCCAGGTAAACGTCGAGGGAACTCGTCTGGCCGCTGCAACGGCGCGGCGCCTGAGGGTCCGCCTGGTCCACATCTCTTCGGTGGCGGTCTACGGACGACAGGCGGCGGACGAGCCCCCCGGCAGTCGAAGCGAGCACGCACCCCTCGGCCCGCTCGAGGAACACGATTTCTACGCGCGCAGCAAGCGGCTCGCCGAGGATATGGTCCGAGCGGAGGTTGCTGTGGGGCTGGAGGCGGTCATTCTCCGGCCCTGTGTGGTGTACGGCGAGGGGGACCGCCTCTTCCTGCCAAGGATGGCGAGGGTGGGGCGGTTCGGGTGGTTGCCCCGCATTGGCGCGGGAAACCTGACCATGGCTGTCGTCCACGCGGAGAGCGTCGCCGATGCGGCTGTTCGCGCGCTCGACACCCCTCGCGCCGCGAGCCGCATCTACCAGGTGACCAACGACGGTGCCATCACGCCGACGGAGTTCATCGCGGCGCTGTCTGCCGGACTCGGACGACGGATTAGAACGGTCCCCCTACCGGAATCTGCCGCACTCGCCCTCGCGCAGGGTGTGCAGGCGGTGCTCGGCATCGTAGGCCCCGGACTCTATCCGGGGACCATCACGGGGGCCGTCCGATTCTGGCGCGGTGGCAATCCCTACACCTCGGCGAGAGCGGAGGCGGAACTCGGCTGGAAGCCATCGGTACCGCATCAGGATCGGGTGGCCAGGCTCGTGCACCGTTACGCGAACGCCTGACCCACCGCCGCCGTAGTCCTACATCGAACTTGCTGTGTCGCGTGCCATTACGGAATCCGCGGAGGTGGCTCCCTCCGCTCCGTGCGCGGTCGCACTGCTGTCGGTGGTCGGGGCTACCGTGACGCTGTCCGCCGGGGAGCCCCCGGCCCCGGGCCCTTCACGCGCACAGCCCGCCAGCAGTATCAGCAGCGCGAAACCAAAGCACGTTCGCATCACACCCTCACATTCCTGGTTCGCGCGGTGACAAGGCGGCCGTGACCCACCCCAGCCGTCGCGCCCGATCCACGACCGCATCCCCCGCCCCGTCATAACCCAACAATCCGGTGTTGAGTACCAGGTGGTAGTGGGTCGGGTCGGCCCAGTCGCGGTCGTAGTATTCGCGATGATAGCGCTTTCGGTTGTGGTCGGTGTCGTCCATCAATCGTTCCGCATTCGAGGGACCCAGACCTTGGCGGGCCATGACGGCGCGAATCCGGTCCGCCCGGGGGGCCACGATGCGCACATGCAGAGCGTCAGCCTTGCGGGCCAGCACCGCCGGTGCCGCCCGTCCCACGAGGACGACCCGTCCTTCCGTCGCCAGATCGGCCACAATACCCTCGGTCACCTTGACCAGCGCCGCCTCCTCGAGTTCGGCAGGCGGGAGGGGCGACGGGGGTGCGATAAGCTCGGGTGCGGCGCGCGACAGTGCGCGCATCAGCCACTCACGAAATCCGGGGGCCCGCTCGTCTCGCAGGGCGACCGTTGCTTCCGGGATTCCCGCGCGCGCCGCCACCCGGGCGACAAAATCGTTGTCGGCCACCCGCCAGCCGAGCGCGCGCGCGACGTGTTCCGCCACGAGTGACCCGCCGGCCCCGAATTCACGCGAGATAGTAACGAGCATCGCCATTCCACCCAGAAAGGAGACTAGGCCACCGCGGGAGTCGGCGGCCGCCGCACGCTCCGCCACGCGAGTATGGCGGCCAGGGAGCAGATTCCGCCGCCGAGCGCGAGGGACGTTTGCACCCCGAAATGCTCCGAGACCCACCCCGCCTGCAATGCGCCGAGGGGG
>SPDF01000216.1 GCA_004525055.1 Gemmatimonadales bacterium
GCCGCGCTGCAGCAACGGGAGCGGGAGCGCACCGGCATCCCATCGCTCAAGGTGGGCTACAACAAGGTCTTCGGGTATTACCTCGAGGTCACCCACGCGCACACCAGCCGGGTGCCCGCCGACTACGAACGGCGGCAGACGCTCACGGGCGCAGAGCGGTACGTCATTCCGGAGCTGAAGGAATACGAGAGCAAGGTGCTGAGCGCGGAGGAGCGGATGGCCTCGCGCGAGGCGGAACTCGTGGCCGCGCTGCGCGACCGGGTCGGCGGCGACGTCGCCCGGATTCAGCGCACCGCGCAGCTCCTTGCCCGCCTGGACGTCTTGTCGGGTCTCGCCGAGCGCGCGGTGCACGGTCGCTATGTCCGGCCTGCCATCACGTCGGGGTTCGGGCTTGCGCTCACCGCCAGCCGGCATGCCGTGATCGAGCGTATGATGCCGCGCGAGGCGTTCATGCCGAACGATGTGCGCTTCACCGAATCGGAGCGGGTGCTCCTGGTGACGGGCCCCAACATGGCCGGCAAGAGCACCATCCTGCGGCAGATCGGCCTCTGCGTCGTGCTGGCACAGATGGGCGCCTTCGTCCCCGCCGACGCCGCCGAGATCGGCCTCGTGGACCGGCTCTTCACGCGGGTGGGCGCCAGCGACAACCTGGCACAGGGGCAGAGCACCTTTATGGTGGAGATGGCGGAGACCAGCGCCATTCTCCACAATGCAACCAGCGCGTCCCTGGTCCTCCTCGACGAAATCGGGCGCGGCACCAGCACCTACGACGGCGTGGCCATCGCCTGGGCCGTCAGCGAGTATCTGCACGATCACCTCGGCTGCAAGACGATGTTCGCCACCCACTACCATGAGCTGATGCAGCTGCCCGAGCGACTGGCCCACGCCCGCAACCTCAACGTGGCCGTGCGCGAGACGGGAGAAACGGTAGTATTCCTCCATCGCCTTGAAGCTGGCGGCACCGATCGGTCGTACGGGGTACACGTGGCGCAGCTGGCGGGGCTCCCTGATGCGGTCGTGGCCCGGGCACGCGCGGTGCTCACCACACTCGAAGGGACCCACCGGGTGGTGAAGGGCCCGCCGCCGCCGGAGCCGGACCCGTCACAGCTGCCGCTTTTCGCCGAAGCCGCACCCCATCCCGCCCTGGAAGCGCTCCGCGCCATGGATGTGTCCAACATGACACCGCTCGAAGCGCTGAATCGGCTGGCGGAACTGCAGGGGAAAGCAGGGAAGGACTGAGGGTTTTCGTGTTCTCGTGTTTTCGTGTATTCAGTCTTGGAGCGCTGATGCGTCGATTCACCGTCCTGGCAGCTGCGTTGCTCGCCATCGCCTGCGACAAGGGCCAGACCGGCATCATGAAATTGCCGGACGGCACGCCCCCGCCGGCCGACCAGTCGAGCGACCTTCCCCCTGTGGCGCTCAACGCCCAGACACCGGTGGAGTATCCGCCGGCGCTATTCGATCAGGGGATCGGGGGCACGGTGATTCTCAGGCTCTATGCCGATACCGCGGGTGTGCTGGTCAATGACTCGACGCGAGTACAGGAATCGAGCGGCTACCCTGCGCTCGACTCCGCCGCCGTCGCCGCCGCGCCCAGCCTCTTGTTTGCGCCTGCGCGTCACGACGGCAGGCCGGTGGCTGCCTCCTTCCTGCAGCCCATCTATTTCCGTCATCCCGGTGTCGGAGGAACCACGCCGTGACGAACCCGCATCAGACTCCCTATGACAACGTCCTCGCCACCATCGGCTGGACCCCGCTCATCCGGTTGGGACGCGTCGGTGCCGGCATCCGCACCCCGGTGTATGGCAAGGCGGAGTACGCGAACCCGGGTGGGTCGGTCAAGGACAGAATCGGTCTCGCCATCATCGAGGACGCCGAGCAGCGCGGCGACCTGAAGCCCGGCGGAACCATCGTCGAGGGCACCAGCGGCAATACCGGCGTCGGGATCGCGGTGGCGGCGGCGATCAAGGGGTATCGCTGCATCTTCACCATGCCCGACAAGATGTCACAGGAAAAGGTGCGGCTGCTCAAGGCGTACGGCGCGGAGGTGGTCATCACTCCGACGGCCGTCCCGCCCGATCATCCCGACAACTACGTCATGAAGGCGAAGCAGATCGTCAAGGACACGCCGGGCGCGGTGCTCGCCAACCAGTTCTACAATCCCGTCAATCCCGAGGCGCACTACCGCACCACCGGCCCGGAAATCTGGGAACAGACCAAGGGCAAGGTGACGCATTTCATCGCGGGTGCCGGCACCGGCGGCACCGTGAGCGGCGCCGGGAAGTTCCTCAAGGAAAAGAACCCCAAGATCCGCGTCATCGCCGGCGATCCAGTCGGCTCCCAGTACAGTAACTGGGCCTGGAACCAGAGCATGGGCGAGGGCGCGCCGTACAAGGTGGAGGGGATCGGCGGCGACAAGATCCCGACGACCATTCTCTTCGAGCACATCGACGAGTTTCGCCAGCTCGGCGACCGGGATTCGATGGTCATGGCGCGCCGCCTCGCCCGGGAAGAGGGAATGCTGGTCGGCGGTTCCGCCGGACTCAACGTGGCGCTGGCACTCCAGGTGGCGCGCGAAGTCGATGACCCGAACGCCTGCATCGTCACCATCCTCTGCGACACCGGCGAACGGTACCTCAGCAAGCTCTTCAACGACGAGTGGATGCAGGAAAACCAGCTGCTTGACGCATCACACAGCACTGTCGCCGACCTCCTCGCCCGTCGCCAGGGCACCCACCCGGCCCTGGTCAGCCTCGCCCCCTCCGCGCAGGTCCGGCAGGCGCTCGGCCTGATGAGCACCTGGGGCGTGAGTCAGATTCCGGTGCTGGAGGACGGTCGCTCCATCGGCACGCTCACCGAAGCCACCGTCATGACGCGCGCCCTGAGCTCGCCCGCGCTGCTCGACCGTCCGGTGCGTGAGCTGATGGAGGCGTCGCTGCCGGTGGTGGACGCCAGCTTCGCCTCCGATCGCCTGGCCCCGATGCTCACTCGCGACCTCCCCGCCGCCTTGGTGGAGAAGGACGGCGTGCTGATCGGCATCATCAGCCGCTACGATGTCTTGCGAGAGATGATTGGAGCCAGATAGGACGTCCCCCTCTCCATGCCATGGAGAGGGGGACCGGGGTGGGGTGGAAAAGCGGCGAGTGGAGCGAACAAGATGGCGAGGATTTTCGTGCTTTCGTGTATTCAGTCGCCTGAGGAGACCGAACTCTCGTGAAGGTCACAGTCCTTACCGGCGGTACAAGTAGCGAACGCGACGTCGCCCTGGCCTCGGCCGTCCAGGTGGTGGCGGCACTGCGGACATGTGGGCACAAGGTGGCCGTGGTGGACACCGCGCGCGGCTACATCCCGGAATCCGACGAGGCGCGCGAACTCGGCGCCACCGTGGGGGTCACTCCTCCGTCAATCGAGAAGCTCCGCTCCCTCGAGCGCGGCCTCCTCGTTTCGGGATTGGGTGACCTCCATGTCGTCCGAGACGCGGAGGTCATCTTCCTGGCGCTCCACGGGGGCACCGGCGAAGACGGGACCCTCCAGGCGCTGCTCGAGATCATCGGCGTCCCCTACACCGGCAGCGGGCCGATGGCGAGCGGCATCGCCATGGACAAGGACATCTCGAAGCGGCTCTTTATGGCAGGGGGGGTCGCCACCGCCGACTGGGCCATGGCGCCGATTTCGCTCACCGAAGTCCAGCGACGGTTCGGCTGGCCGGTGGTGGTCAAGCCCTCCAAGCAGGGGTCAACCGTAGGGCTCAGCGTGGTCCGCAAGGCCTCGGAGCTCGAGCCGGCCGTGGCGCTGGCTGCGAAGTAC
>SPDF01000365.1 GCA_004525055.1 Gemmatimonadales bacterium
GAGCCCGGGAGCTGGTCCACCCGCGGGGCCAGGGCGAGTACGCTCGGTCCCGCACCACCGGTAGATACGGTCCGTACGGCTGGTTGCCCCGCTCTAAAGCGCCTGTCGGCGAGGCCGATCCACCCGGCGGCCGACGGGGCGTACGATACGGACTGACGCTCCACCAGAAACTCACGGCTGCCTGCGCGCAACAGCGCCTCGAACGGGAGGTAATGCAGCTCTCTATTGGGGACGATCACCAGTGACTCGTTGCCCTCGAGCAACCCCGTATCCTCGATCGGGCGGATGAGATACTGGTACAGGCGCTCGAGCGGTGCACGCCAGAGCTGGCCGATGTCGGATCGGCCCCGGCGTGCAATCGTCCCGCGCGCAAAGTCCACCAAATCGCCCAGTTCCTCACCGCCAATGTCGAGTACCAGTGCGGTCGCGGTATCCCGCGTCACCACGAAGACGATCGTGATTGAATCAGCGACCAGGTACTCGAGCAGTGCCTGGTGAGGCTGCAGGCGGGCGGAGATGTCGCCGAGAGACACCGATGCAGGATCAACCAGTGAGGCGTAGCCGGGAGCGGCGCTTCGAATCTCCGTGAGGAGTTCCGCATACCCGGCTTGTGCCCTGCCGAGCGCTGACCGGACGTCGGCCGGCGACATATTGACGGCGGAGGGTTCACGCAGTCCGGTCCGAGCGAACTCCGGGTTGCGGAGCTGGCGCGTCAGGCTTGCGACACGCTGACGGGCATCCAGTTCGCGCCCGAGAAGGTCCGGAGGTACCATGGCGGGCGTGGCAATCCGGCCTCGGCCGATGGCCGCGGACATTTGCTGGGCATGGATTCGTTCGCTCACCGCAAAGGAAGAAGGAAGGTTGCCGAGGCGAAGCTCAGTGTCTGCCAGATCGACGTACACACTCGCCTTATCGGCTCGGAAGGCAGTCCGTTGCTCCGTGAGGAGAAGGGCTCCGGCCGAACTCTCGATGACCGCGATGGCACGTCGGAGTTCCTGCGCCGCACCCTGAAGGTCTCCGACTGACTGCAGCACCTCGGCCCGGCCGGCATGCAGCCGCCAGGCGACTTCAGGGGCAGGCAGCGTACCGAGCAGTCCGATGCCCGAGCGGTAGAGCGCGTCAGCCCTCGGCGTGGCACCGGCGCGCGCCTCGAGGTCACCGAGAGAGGCCAGTACCGCCGCCTCGCCAACTACATCGCCGACTGACGCAAGGGATTGTCTGGCCTGGTCGAGAGATTGGCGGGCCGCACGGAGGTCGCCCACTTCCTCCTGGGCCGAGGCGAGGTACAGTCGAGTCAACGCCACCGCGCGCTCATCGCCGGCGCCGGCGCGGGTGCGCAAGGCGAGGACCTTCTCCAGCAGGGTTATCGCCTCACGATCATCGCCCCGGACGAGGGAGAGGTAGCCATCACCCTCAATGGCCGCCGCCTCCCCGGCCACGTCGTATGCACCACGGTACAGCCGCTGCGCCTGTCGGAAGAGTTCGCGGGCGCGTGGATACTGGTTGAGCGCCAGATTGAGATCGGCCGCCGTCAGCGCCAGGTCGGCCATGCGCAGCGCACCGAGCTCGACCGAATCCGCAAGCCGGGAAGCGGTCCGCAGTTCTTCCAACCCTCCCTGAAGGTCGCCGGCCGCCACTCGGGCGCGCGCCAGGTCCTCCCGCACATCGATGGCGGCGATGGAGTGACCCAGTTCCGTATACAGGGAAAGCCCCTGCTCCAGCAGGTCCAGCGCCTTGGCGTAATCACCACGGGCCATGGAGAGCAGGCCCATGCTGTGGAGAGTCCCAGCGGCGGCGATTTGGTTTCCAGTCTCCCGACTCAGCGCGAGCGCCCTGTCCAGCAATGTTGCCGCCGCTCCGTACTTCCCTTCTGCCCGCTCGAGGTCGGCCAGGCTGGAGAGCCCCTCGGCCTCGTCTTCGGGGTACCCGTGCAGTCGGCTCAGGCGGATGCTTTCACTCAACGCCGCACGAGCCCCCTCGACGTTCCCCATCGCCATGGAGACCAGGCCGAGGTTGTGCTGGGTGGCGGAGAGGAAGCGGTATTCGCCGGTACGGGCCAGGATGTCCGCGGCCTGCGCGTAGCGCTCGGCAGCACCGGGCAAGTCGCCATTTTCGAAGTCGATGTTGGCCACGTTGGTGACGGCGCCGGCCGCCGTCCGGAGGTCGTTCGCTGCCGCCGCGCGGGTATAGGCCTGGGAGAGGTAGGCTCGCGCGCTGTCCATTTCGCCCATCGCGAGAAAGCCGGCTCCGATATTCCCCAATGACTTGGCGGCGCCCGCCGCGTCGTGCAGGCGCTCCGAGGACTGAAGACTGCGCCTCCAACGGGCCATCGCCAAGGGGATGCCGTCGCTGGCGTATGCATCGTTCCCGGCGAGCCGCAGACTGTCCGCCGCCA
>SPDF01000284.1 GCA_004525055.1 Gemmatimonadales bacterium
AAGGCCCGAGGAGGCGACACCGTACCTGCTGCGAGGTGCCAGGGAGTCGATGCGTGGGGGAGCGCCTCACGAGGCGGAACGTGGACTCTCGACGGCCATGGACCGGCTGAAGGAGCCGGATCGAAGCGAGGCGTTGCTTCTGCTGGGTGAGTCGCTGCAGGAGCAGGGGCGGCTTGCGGAGTCGGTACCGTATCTCGAGTCGGTGAGCGCTTCCGCGAGCGTTGCAGTCCGCTCGAGAAGTAATGTGCTGCGCCTGTACGGGAGGAGTTTCGGTGACGCTGATTCCAGAGATGACACCGATGGTGCATTAGAGCTCCTCTTGTCAGAGGCGAGGAACGCGGCTGAAACGAACACGCGCCTTAGAGCCCTGTGGATGGCCGCCAGGTTGTGTCGGGGGCGCGGAGATCTTGAAATGGTGCACCAGATAGAGGCTCGGATTCGATCCGAGGATTTTGGGGCCATGTCAATCGAAGACAAGGGTGAGCACGCACTCGGCATCGCCTATTGCCAGTATCTCGCGGGCGAAAAGCGACTAGGTCGAATGACGATTCAGAGCATTATGGACGAACTGAAAGCGAACGGAATCGTCAATTCAGTCTACCTCTCCTTACTAAGCGGGTTGGGGGTCATGAAAGGTGACCTTGGGGATTACGAAGGCGAAACGAGGGTTCTGGAGGAAGGACTGCAGATTGCTCGGCAGATTGGCGATGAGCTGAGGTACCAACAGATTTGCGGCAACTTGGCTTATATCCACGGCAAACTTGGCAACATCCAAGAGCAAATTCGATGGGCGAGTGTTGCGACCTCGTTTACAGGGCCTGAGACCAGTGTATTCACGCATCACCAGATCCACCTCCAAAAAGCACGGGCCTACGCCCTCCAGGGCTGTGAGGCCGAGAGCCTCTGCGCCTTGGCCGATGGCCGATTGACTGGACAAAAAAGAATCCCTAGCTATTTGGAACAGGCTTGGCACCTGGGAGCTGCCGATGTCTACGTGATACTAGGACGATCCTCAGACGCATTGCGGGAGGCTCGCTCGGCGGTTGCCAGCGACGCGAACGTGCTGGAGTCGGACAAATTTGCAGGGCCCTACGCGCGCTGGTCGGCGAGGGTCGCGGTGAATGACGGAACAGGCGTCCAGGAGACCTTGGCCCGACTCGCAACGCTCCGGGACCGCGAAAGGCTCTTGGATCGGATCGACCAGTTTGAGGTGCTTAACGCGAAAGTGTGGCTGGATTCGAGGACGGGAGTAGTGAGCGAGGAAGAACGGACCGAAATGTGGCGTCGACTAGCGGCCCTTCCCGCTGGAGCGGTCAACGAGTTCAGAAAACTCGGAATGCTGGACATCGATTAGAGTCAGGCGGAGCGTCCCTTCCAGAACGACTTCTTGGCCCAGCCCGACCGGCTGGTACGCGGGTCGGACACAACCACCGTGGCCGGCATCGGAGAACTCTCGACGCCAACGGTGATCAGCCGCCGCACCGCCACTGATCCCACCACATGCTCCACTACCTCGGGGTCGAACTGGCCGCCGGAGCACTTCTTCAACTCCGCAATGACCACATCGAGCGGCAGCCGCTTCCGGTAGGGGCGGTCGGTGGTCATGGCGTCGATGGTGTCGGCCACCAGGATGACCCGGGAGGCCAGCGGAATCTCGTGCCCGGAGAGGCCGGCGGGGTAGCCCTTGCCGTCCCACCGCTCGTGGTGGTGCCGCACCGACTCCTGGATGAACCCGCGGAAATTCGAGATGATCCCCACCAGCTCGGCGCTCCGGGCCGAGTGGGTCTGCATCAGGGCCGTCTCGTCGGTGGTCAGGCGGTCTTCCTTCCGCAACAGCGGTGCGAACTCCTCGTGAATCTTGCCGACGTCGTGCAGGAGTGCGGCGGTGTGCACCTGCTCCACATCGCGGATCTGCAGCCCCATCTCCAGCGCGATGAGCCGGGAGAGCTTGCTCACCCGCAGTGAGTGGCCCGAGGTGTAGGGGTCACGGGCCTCGATGGCCTTGACCATCACCTGGAGAAGTTCCTGCCCGCTCTCCTGCAACTGATGGTAGAGGCCGTAGACGTGCCGCACCGCCACGATAGGAATCACCACCAGCACCAGACCGATCGACCCCACATCCCAGGTGGCCTGGAACCAGGTGTAAAGCCAGGCGAGTAGCAGAGCGATGGCACTCGCACCAAGATCGTACCCGATCAGGGCGCGTGTGTTCAGGCTCCAAACGTCACGGAATGAGCGCTCGGCGCTGAGTGCCACAACGCCGTTCACCGCCATCGAGTTAACGAAGAAATAGGTGGTAGCGTAGGCGAAGAATAGAAAGAAGTCTCTCTGCAGTGCCGCCGATTCCACCGTGCCAACGATCTGCATGTAGGCTGGGGGGAGGCCGCCACCTAGGAGGCGATAAGCCAGTACTGCGATGAGGACTGAGGCGGCGCGTTGAGAAGCGTTGAAGATGATCTTCGAGGGGCGATTGCCAATAGCTAGCTGCCCAATAGCGCTGGAGGACGCAGCAATCACGGCGCCCCAGAATCCACCGAAGAGCAGCCCGGCAGCCATATGCATAACGAACGAAGTCGAGCCGCGCGCTGCTACCTTAGCGCGAGTACTGCTTTGGTCAACCAAGAACGCCATGAAGACAAAGCTGAGTATCGGCCAGATACCCGGACTGGGCTGCCGGTTAATCCAAGCCAGCGCTCCCATCGCTAGCGCGACGAGGGCGACAACAGTGATAAACAGGGTGGTCTTGCTAGTTGTTCGCATGGATTGGAACAGCTCGGCGGGGGGATCGGGGCGTCACTACTTAGTCCCAGTCAAGTCCTTCGGCTAGGAACATATTTGCCACGAATGACAAAGCGGCGGAAAGCCAAGAAATCCTCAACATGAGCGTCACCTCCCTTCGAGTACATCAATGACTCGGGAAGTGGTTGGCCTCGCTATGGCCTACCAGACGCTCCGCTCTGTTGTCCGCTAGTCTCCGCTGTCTCTTGAAGACCCGGTCCCCCTGCCTCGCTTTGTTCCCTCCGCTCGGGTTGGTTAGAAGCGCCGTCCGCGACTATCGCGGCCGGCGGAGTTCCGTCCATCGGTTGGTCGCGTCGAGCACCGCA
>SPDF01000249.1 GCA_004525055.1 Gemmatimonadales bacterium
AGCCTCGGCCTCGCCCTCCACAAGGGGCGCGCCAAGGAGACGATGGTGGCGCGCGGCGTTCCCACGGCCCCCTTCCGGATCGCCGAGTCGGCCGCAGACGCGGCGGCGTGCCCCCTCCCCTTCCCCCTGTTCGTCAAGCCGGCCTGTGAGGGATCAGGCAAGGGCATCACGGTGGACAACCTCTGCCACGACCGCACGGCGCTCCTGGGCCGGGTCGAGCACCTCCTGACCACCTATCGCCAGCCGGTGCTCATCGAGAGCTGGCTGCCGGGGGCGGAATTCACCGTCGCGGTGCTCGGCAACGGCGCCGAGGCCCGCTGCCTCCCGATCGTGGCCATGAACTACGCCGACCTCCCCGAGGGCGCGCCACCCATTTACGGCTACGAAGCGAAGTGGCTTTGGGACACACTCGACAACCCGCTCGATATCTACGAGTGCCCCGCGCCGATCCCGGAATCGCTGGCCCACCAGATCCGCGAGGCCTGTCTCGGGGCCTATCACGCTCTCGGTTGCAGGGACTGGTGCCGCATCGACGTCCGCTGCGACGCCGAGGGCCAGCCGATGATCGTCGAGCTGAATCCATTGCCGGGCGTCCTGCCCGACCCGCGCGACAACTCCTGCTTCCCGAAGGCGGCACGGGCGGCGGGAATGGACTACGACGAGCTGATCCAGACCGTGGCTGACATCGCCTGGCGCCGGATCACCGGCCGCCGCCTCCTTGCCGAGGTCGCGGCGTGAGGGTTGCCCTCCTCCATGATGGTGGGAGCGACGAGTGGAGTGCTGCCGACGTCGCTGCAGTCCTCGCCAACATCCAAGAGATCGAGGAGATCCTCAAGGCGGCCGGCCATACCACCGAAGCGGTGCCGGTGTACCTGGCCGATCTCAACTGGCTTGATCGTTGCCAAAAGGCCGACCTGATCTTCAACCTCTGCGAGGGGATCAACGGCCACGCACGCTTCGAGGACTATGTGGTGGCCGCCCTCGAGCTGACCCGCGTGCCGTTTACGGGATGCCGCTCCTGGCCAATCACGATCTGTCACCGGAAGCACGTGGCGAACACGCTCCTCCAGGAAGCCGGACTTCCGGTCCCGGCATTCGCACTGGTGCACGAGCCGGTGGTGCCGAAGGGGCTTCGGTTGCCGGTCATCGTCAAGCCGGCCATGGAGGATGCGAGCGTCGGCATCGACGAGGGCTCGGTCTGCTACACGGAGGACGCGCTCCTCGAGCGGCTCGCCAAGCTGACCGCCACATGGGAAGACGTCCTGGTGCAGGAGTATGTACCGGGGCGGGAATTCAACGTCGGATTCGTGGGGACGACTGTCCTGCCGATTTCAGAAATCGATTTTGCCGGCCTCGGCGAGGGCAAGCCACCCATCGTGACCTACGCCGCCAAGTGGACGGCGGGCAGCGATTACGACCTGCACACCATCCCGGTCTGTCCAGCGAAGGTGGATGAAGCTACTGCTGAAATGCTTGTGAGTGTCGCAGAACGCACGTGGCGCGCTCTGGCAAAGTGCGAGGGATATGGACGAGTGGACCTGCGGCTCGATGCCGACGGAATGCCGTGGGTCATAGAACTGAACCCAGATCCTGACCTCTCGAGCGACGCCGGGCTGGCGCGCATGGGTCAAGCCTTCGGATGGGATTATTCGGCGCTGGTCCTCCAGGTCGCCGAAGAAGCATTGGAGCGGGGCCGAGTCGCGCTCGCGGAAGGCGCCCTTGCAGGGCGAGTCACTTCGTGACGCGGGCCGCGGTCGCTGGACGACTCCGGGGGCTCAGCACTGCCGACCGGGGTCGGCTCGAGGAAATTACGCGGGCGGTCGGGCTCTTCCGAGACGACGAACTCCCCGTGGCGCTTGAAGTTTTCGACGCCGCGGTGGCGGGGAGCCCGGACTACACGGCGCTCGGTGTCGAGGTGGACGGTCGGCTGGCAGGATGGATCTGCTGGGGACCGACGCCGTGCACCGTGGCCACCTGGGACCTCTACTGGATGGCGATCGATCCGGCGCTGCACGGGCTCGGACTCGGCACGCTTCTGGTAGACGAGATGGAGCGCCGCCTGAATGGCCAGGCGCGACTCATAGTGGTCGAGACGGCGGGGCGGGCAGATTACGCACCGACGCGCGCCTTCTACGAGGCCCGGGGGTATCGGGCCGTCGGATTGATCCCGGATTTCTACGCACCGGGAGACGACCAGGTGACGTTTGTGAAGTATTTTGAGGTTCCCGCAACGACATAGGATGGGGTACTGGCATGGAGACTTGGCAGGAAGTCCTGCGTAAGAACTCGATCGCGTCGCTCGACACGCTCGCCAGCCGGTTTGGTGCCGAGAACTTCCCCGAGCTTGACCGACTCCGTCTCGCCGCGGAGAATTTCGAGTTCCGGATCTCGCCGGCGATGGTGGATCTCATCAAGTCCCCCGACGACCCGATCTGGCGTCAGTATGTTCCCAGCGTCCAGGAACTCGAGGTCCACGACGGGATCGTAGACTCCCTGAACGAGGACGAGGACAGCCCGGTGCCAAACATCACGCACCGCTATCCCGACCGGGCGCTTTTCCTGGTCAGTCCCGTATGCGCCAGCTACTGCCGCTTCTGCACTCGGCGGCGCAAGGTGGGCGACCCCGAGAAGATCCCGATGTCGCAGTTCGAGTCGGCGTTCCAGTACCTGGAGAGCCACACCGAAATTCGCGACGTCATCATGTCGGGCGGCGACCCGTTGCTCCTCAACGACCGGCGGCTGGACGCCATCCTGTCCCGCCTGCGGAGCATCAAGCACATCGAGATCATCCGGATCGGCAGCCGGGTGCCCTGCCACCTCCCGGAACGGATCACGCCGGAGCTCTGCGCGACGATCAAGAAGTACCATCCGGTCTGGATCAATACGCACTTCAACCATCCCGACGAGTTGACGCCGGCGGCGGTGAAGGGCCTGGGCATGCTGGCCGATGCCGGCATTCCGCTCGGCTGTCAGACGGTGCTCCTCCGGGGCGTGAACGACACCCCCGAGGTCATGATGCAGCTGATGCACCGGCTGATGCTGGCGCGGGTGCGGCCCTACTACATCTACATGGCCGATCAGGTGGCTGGCGCGGAGCACTTCCGGACCAGCGTCCAGACCGGCATCCGGATCATGGAGTCACTGCGTGGCTGGACCAGCGGCCTGGCCAACCCGCAATTTGTCATCGACACCCCTGGTGGCGGTGGGAAGATCCCCCTGCTGCCGGAATACGTCATATCCATGAACGAGGAAGAGGTGGTGCTCCGCAACTACCGGGGCGAGCAGTTCGTGTACCGTCAGCCGAACGAGGAAGAGGCGATCGCGGCCATGGGCCGCCGCACCGACCCCGATTACCTCTTCAAGCCGACGTTACAGCTGAAGAAGTCGGCGAAGGGAACCAAGCGAGCCAGCAAGGTACCGAAGCGAAAGCTGGCCTGAACATCGGGTACAGCCCTGGAAACCCCGCCCGGCAATTGCCGGGCGG
>SPDF01000393.1 GCA_004525055.1 Gemmatimonadales bacterium
AGGTAGGAGGTGTAGACCAACCAGGAAACCACTGCCATCAGGCCGATGCCCGCCATTGCCACGGCGACGCCGAGGATGATGGGAAGGGTGATCATTGGCGACCCGCCGGTCGTGCCTGGGACTCATTCGCGACCAGTGTCAACTCTGCCATGCGATAGCCTATGACTCCAAGGTGTGTAATATCAAAAGGTTACGACTGCCCGCCGCGGAAAATCGGGCGCGGGGGCAGTCAATCCCAAAGGTGCACGAATCGCGCCACCTGCAGGCGCGAGGGTGCCTCAGGCGGGGTCGTTGTCTTCGAGGAAGACCAGCGTATTGCGGCGGGCGATGACTGCCTCGAGCCCGGCGAAGACCGCCGGGTCGACGGCGACCCCCGCCAGATCGCGAATGCGATCCACGGCGAAGTTTGCCGGCATCTTTTCCTGATAGGGTCGGGACGTGGTGAGCGCATCGAAGATCTCGGCGATGCCGAGAATTCGTGCACCGAGAGGGATGTCCTCACCCGTGAGACCGTCGGGGTAGCCGTCGCCGTCCCACCGCTCGTGGTGGCTGCGGATGCAGACGATGGCGTTGTGCAGATGGGCGAGCGGCGCGAGGATCTGCGTGCCGATGATCACATGATCCTTCACGTGCTCGTACTCGGGGGGCGTCAGCGGGCCCTGCTTGGCGAGAATCTCCTCGCGAATGCCGATCTTGCCGATGTCGTGCAGGCGGCCCGCGGTCCGGATGACTTCGATGTCCTCGTCGGACAGCTGCAGTTCTGAGGCGATCATCGCCGACAGGTCGGCGACCCGGGCGGAGTGCCCCCGCGAGAAGGGGTCCTTCGCCTCCAGTGCGTTGACCAGCACTTCCAGCGTGGCGATGGTGACCCGCTCCAGGGTCGCCCGTTCGCGGCGCACCTCCGCCGCCCGAATGGCCACCTCTTCCTTCAGCCACTGGTTGACCTGGGCGGTTTCCATCTGCGTGGCGCGCCGGCGCATGGCCCGCTCCAGCGCCCGCCCGAGGTCCACCAGATCGATCGGCTTGATGAGGTATTCGAAAGCACCGCGCTGCATGCAGAGTGCGGCGGTCGTGGCGTCGGTGACGGCGGTGAGCATCAGAATGGCGAGGTGGGGTTCCAGCTCGAGCGCCTGGGGGACGAGGTCGATCCCGCTGACGCCCGGCATCCGGACGTCGAGCAGCATGCCCGCGATCTTCTGCCGTCCGAGAATGGCGAGCGCCTCCTCCCCGGAGGCTGCCGTGCTGACCTTGTAGCCTGCCTGGGTGAGGTAGCGCGCGAGCGCGGCGCGGATCGGTTCTTCGTCGTCAACAACCAGCAGTGACGCCGGGCCCTCTGGCATCGACACGGGCATCCTCCGGTGCGGGGGAACGCACGAAAGTTAGTCTATCCGACGAACTCCGCCACGACCCGCTCCGGAATCAGGCCGGCCTCGAAGGCCCGGTCGAGGAGCAGCTGGACCGCCTCGCGCCCTCGCGGGCCGTAGTCCACGGTCCATTCGTTCACATACATACCGACGAACGTGTCGGTGCGCTCGTCGCCGATGCCGCGATTGTACTGCTTCGCATGCTCCAGCGCGGGGCGCCGGTGTGCGAGGGCGTACTCGATGCTCATCCGGAGGTCGCGGGCCACCTGTGCCGTCAATTCGGCGCCGAGGTCGCGCCGCACCACGTTACCCCCGAGGGGCAACGGCAGGCCAGTCTCCCGTCCCCACCACGCCCCGAGGTCCTCCCAGAGCTGCAGCCCGTCGTCGGCGTAGGTCAGCTGGCCTTCGTGAATCAGGAGCCCCACGTCCACCTCACCCCGGTGGACGGCGTCCTCGATCTGATCGAAGGGAATGATGACTTCGGTGACGGCGGGCTGGTAGAGCCGGAGCGCCAGGGCCGCGGTGGTCATCGAGCCTGGAATGCCCACCCGAAGTCCGCGCAGCGCCTCCCGCGGATCGGCCGGCGCCGTCGCCTTGCTCACCAGGCGCGGACCGTAGCCGTCGCCCATGGAGGAACCGCTCGCCAACAGGGTATAGGTCCCGTGAAGGTACGCGTAGGCGTGGATCGAGACCGCCGACACCTCGAGTTCGGCCTTCAGGGCGCGGCGGTTGAGCGATTCGATGTCGGAGAGTTCGTGCTCATAACGCAGGTCGCCGGTGTCGAGCTTTCCTTCGGCGAGCGCGTAAAACATG
>SPDF01000165.1 GCA_004525055.1 Gemmatimonadales bacterium
AGTAGGCCGGGTTCATCTGTGCGGAGTCACTCTCGACCGCCGCCCGATTCTCGAGGATGAAGTACTCGCCGGAGACCTGCGTCTTCAGGATGCGCACGCTGTCCGAGGTGGCCACCGGGTTCAGCGTGATGGTACCGGTGGTCGTCAGGGTGTCGGCCTTGACCCAGCCGAGTTCCAGCAGCGACCACCCCCCCATGCGCGAGGGGCTGTAGGCACGCGCATAGTTGCCCGAGCCCATCAGGCCGAACTCGCCGATGCCCTGCGAGGCGCCCTGCGTGTCGTAGAGGTCAGGGAGCCCGAAGGCGTGCCCGGTCTCGTGCGCGACGGTGCCGATCGGCATGATCTGTCCAGCGGTGCAGGCCCCGTTGCCGCCCTGGCCGCTCTGCATGGTGTAGTCGGACACCTTGATGAAGCCTCCGCTGGCGCTGGGCGTCTTGGTCACGTACGGCGACCCGCCGTTCCAGCCTCCGATCACATAGCGGTGCGCCCAGATGTGCACCGTGCCGCAGGCGCCGTCGATCTCGGGTTGGAGGAAGGTGACGAAGTCGACGTAGCCGTCGTCATCGCCCGAGTTCGGCACGCCGTCGGGGCCGTCGTTGTCGAAGCTTGACCAGACGGTGAGCGAATCCGCGCCAGCGGATACCTTGGCGAGGGCGCCGAGGAGCAGCGTGCCGAAGCGGATCCCGCCATCCGGGCAGGGGCTATTGACCCCGACCCCATTGCAACCGTTCTCGTAATACGCGGCGCTGGAATCGGCCACCGTCCACGGGAACACCGTTCCCGACATCGTGATGTTGCCGTTGGAGAGCTGCTCGTAGTAGGTCTTGAGGCTATACGGCCGGCCGACGGGTGCCAGCGAGAAGAAGAGGTCCTGATACTCCGACTGCGCGAAAAGATTCGACGGATTGGTATCGGAAAACCGGATCGGGACGACCGGGACCTTGAAGCTACCGGTAACGACGGTGGCCGACGGGCCAGACATCGAGGCGTTCAGCTGGGCCACGTTCCCGGCGGCGATCAGCCGCTGGCGAGTAGCTCTGATGTTCGCGGTGCGCGTGCGCCAGGCGCCGTGGGGCCGGAAATCGAGCCCACGCACCTCGAATTGACCAGGGCGGGCCCGGGGGTACTGCGCCTCTGCCGGCGAGACAGCCGCCAGCACAAGCACAATGGCCCCGAATAAGGAGGGAGTCAGGATAGGAGACCTCAATGGACCGACTCCCGAATGAAGGACCGCTTGGGGGATAGTCAATGAACTTAGCCGCCGGGGCCGGATCGTTCAAACGGCCCGGCCAGGCCGCGGGCATGGCACGCAGGAGACGACCGAAGGAGGTTCCGCCGCACAGATTTCGGGATCGGGGCCCCGGAGGAGCTTCGGCTTGTGCCATGCCCCCCAATTCTGTAGTTTAAATCGTTCTGTTACATAGCGATGGGGGGCGACCCTCAGGACCATTCAGCCTGCCCGAGGTTTCGTGGCCACTCAGACCCTTCCGCACGTCGCGTTGTTCGACAAGTGCCGTGATTTCACCAAGGTCCATGAGATCAGGGCAGCCGGGCTCTATCCGTACTTCAAGCCCATCTCGGAGTCGGAAGACACCGTCGTGGTCATTGAGGGCAAAAAGCGGCTGATGCTCGGCTCGAACAACTACCTTGGCTTGACCCACCACCCCAAGGTCCTCGAGGCCGCCTCCCGCGCCCTGCACCGCTACGGATCCGGGTGCACCGGCAGCCGCTTCCTCAACGGCACCCTCGACCTCCACCAGCAGCTGGAGGCCGCCCTCGCCGAGTTCGTGGGCAAGGAAGATTGTCTTGTCTTTTCCACCGGCTATAACGCCAATCTCGGGTTGATTTCCGCCCTGGTCGGGAAGGACGACGTCGTCTACCTCGACAAGCTCGACCACGCCTCCATCGTCGACGGCGCCAAGATGTCCTACGGGACCACCAGCCGCTTCAACCACGGCAGCCTGGCCCAGCTCGATCGCAAAATGGCCCCCGACGCCGCCGCCGGCCGCGGCATGATGATCATCGTGGACGGCGTGTACTCGATGGAGGGCGATATTGCCGATGTGGCCGGCCTCTCCGCCCTGGCCCGGAAGCACGGTGCCGCCCTGGCCATCGACGACGCCCACTCCCTCGGTGTCCTCGGCCCCAACGGCGACGGCACCGCCGCCCACTTCGGCATGACGGATGACGTCGATATCATCGCCGGCACCTTCTCCAAGTCGCTGGCGTCCATCGGCGGGTTCGTGGCCTCCACGAGCAACGTCATCGACTACCTGCGCCACCACTGCCGGCCACTCATCTTCACCGCCTCGCTCCCCCCGTCCAACACCGCCGGCGTGCTTGCGGCGCTCCAGGTCATGCAGCAGGAGCCCGAGCGGCGCGATTCCCTCTGGGCCAACACCCGGCGCCTGCAGGAAGGGTTCCGCAATCTCGGCTTCGACATCGGGCCGACCGAGACCCCGATCGTGCCGGTGCTCGTCGGGACGCTCGAGACCACCTTCCTCTTCTGGCGGAAGCTCTTCGACGCCGGCGTCTTCAGCAACCCGGTCGTCCCGCCGGCCGTGCCCCCGGCCCAGTGCCGGCTCCGGACCAGCCTCATGGCCACCCATACCTTTGATCAGATCGACTTCGCACTCGAGACCTTCGCGAAGATCGGTCGCGAGCTCCGCGTCATCTGAACGGAGCCCTCCGGGTCGCGCCGGTCCAGACCGGCGCCGACCTCAACGCCTTCATTGCCCTGCCCTACCGGCTGCATGCGGCAGACCCGAACTGGGTTCCGCCGCTCCGCATGGATGTTCGCACCCTGCTCGACCGGAAGAAGAACCCATTCTTCGAGCACGGCGAGGCCGAGTTGTTCCTCGCCACCCGCGCCGGCGCCGTGGTCGGGCGGATCACCGCCCAGCGCAACACGCTCCACAACGAGATCCACGAGGACAAGGTCGGCTTCTTCGGGTTTTTCGAGTGCGAGAATGACCAGACCATCGCCGATGCGCTCTTCGACACCGCCGCCGCCTGGCTCCGGGCCCGCGGGTTCGACACGATGCGGGGCCCCGCCTCCTTCTCGGTAAACGACGAGTGCGGCCTCAAGGTGGACGGCTTCGACACCCCGCCGACCATCATGATGCCGCACAACCCACCCTACTACGTGCCGCTGGTGGAGCACGCCGGGTTCGTGAAGGCCAAGGATCTGCTGATCTATCAGGGCGGCGACCTCACCTTCCGGGCCTACAAGCCGGTGCACGAACGGCTGACCCGTGCGGTGGGCATCATGAAGACCCGGATGGGCGTCACGCTCCGGCCGATCAACATGAAGCGGTTCCACGAAGAAATCGAGCTGATCAAGTCGCTGTACAATCGGTCCTGGGAAAAGAATTGGGGCTTCGTCCCCATGACCGACCACGAGATCGACCACCTCGCAAAGCAATTCAAGCCGGTCATCGTCCCTGACCTCATCACATTTGCCGAGAAGGACGGCGTCCCAGTCGGATTTTCACTGGCGATTCCCGACTTCAACGTCATCTTCCGCAGCAATCGCCAGGGCCGCCTCACGCCGATGGTCATCCTTCGGCTGCTCTGGGCGCTCAAGCGGGAAAAGCTCCGGCGCTGCCGCATCCCCCTCCTCGGCGTGGTGCCGGAGTTTCGCGGGCGCGGGCTCGACTCGGTGCTCTACCATGCGGTCTGGACCAAGGCCGCCGAGCACGGGATCTACTGGGGCGAAGGGGGCTGGATCCTCGAGGACAATCCCGCCATGAACATGGGGCTCTCAAAGATGGGTTTCACCGTGTACCAGACGCTCCGGATGTACGACCGACCGCTGTGAAGGCGCTCGTCACCGGCGGCACCGGCTTCGTCGGCAGTCACCTCATCGACTCATTGCTGAACCGCGGCGACGAGGTCACCGCGCTGGTTCGGACCCCGGCCAAAGCTGCCGGCCTGGCCGACCGCGGCGTCCGACTTGTCCGTGGGGACCTCGACTCTCTCGACGCCCTGCGCGAGGCCGCCGAAGGGGCGGACGTGATTTATCACGTGGCGGGGGTCGTGGCCGCGCGCAATGATGCCGAGTTCCTGAAGGCCAACCGCGATGGCACCGCGAACCTCCTCGCCGCCGCACGAGCAGCCGGCTCCCCCCGCTTCGTCCTCGTCTCCAGCATGGCCGCCGCGGGCCCCGCCGCGCGAGGCGTGCCGCTCGTCGGCGGAGAACCTCCCCGCCCCGTGACCGCCTACGGCCGCAGCAAGCTGGCCGGAGAGGACATCGTCCGGTCCGGACTGCTCCCCTGGGTCATCCTCCGCCCACCGATGGTCTACGGGCCGCGCGACTCCGAGGTGCTAAAGCTCTTCAAGATGGCCAAGTGGGGAGTGGCGCCCGTGTTCGGGAAGGGCGACCAGGAGCTCTCGGCCATTTTCGGCCCCGACCTGGCCGAGGCGCTGATCGCGGCGGGCACCAGCACCCGGTCGATCGGGAAGACCTACCTCCCCTGCCATCCCGAGGTCTTCACTTCCCGGGCCTTCGCACGGCAGATCGGCGCGGCGGTGGGCCGAGATGTCCTCGTCCTCTCGGTGCCCGAACTGGTCGGGCGCGGACTGCTCGCCGCCATTGGCGGCGCCGCCAAGCTCACCGGCACCGCGAGCGTCCTCTCCTCCGAGAAAGCCGATGAATTCTTTGAGGCGGCGTGGACCGGGAGTCCCGCCGCATTGATGGCCGACACCGGCTGGCGCCCCAGCACCGATATCGCGAAGGGGCTCGCAGAGACAATGGCGTGGTATCGCGCGGAAAGGTGGCTCTGATGCGTACGCTGGACAAGGTGATTCTCGGCTACGTCGCGATCGTCTCAGCCCTGGCCCTCTGGCGGGCGCCGGAGAGCCCTGGCTGCTGGTGGCTGCTGGGGGCCCACGCACTCGTGGTGGTGTTGATTCTGCTGTTGACGCGCCCGGGG
>SPDF01000195.1 GCA_004525055.1 Gemmatimonadales bacterium
CCGAGCGAGTGCCCCAGCTCATGACGGGCCGTGATCCGGAAGCACTCCGTGAGGTCCGTCTGGCCCGGGTCGAAGCGCGGGCTCAGGTACATCCGCACCGGGAGTTGAAGCTCGAATCGCGTGGTGACCGTATCGATGTCGGTCGCGCCTTCGCAGCCGGGGAACAGGGTGTGGAGGCGCCCTACCGTCGCGATGGCCTGGGGCGGAGCGCTGCTCACGCGCACCACGATATCAGCGGTCGTGGAGTCGGAAACGAGGACCGCGTCGTACTCGCCGTAGAGGAACGCGTTCTTCCAGGTCGCGATGGCCTCCGCGACCCGTGCCGGCATCTCGAGCGAGTCCTCCACCCAGATCTTGACCGGCAGGGTGTTGGCGGGCCAATGGAAACTGAGGGTGTCGTTCTCCACGAACAGCCGCCACTCATAACTGGGTGCGCGGCTCGGCGCGGTGGCCTCCGAGCAGGAGAGGACGGCAATGCCGAGCAGGGCGAGCGGTATGGTGCGACGAACGATCATGGAACAGTCCAGCCTGCGCCGAGCGCGAAGCCGACCCGTGAGACCTGCTGCGAACCGGAGAATCCGGCGGTCTCGAGGGCGGGAGTGGTGAAGAGATGGAAGTCGTATCGAATACCGATGAGTCCGCTCCAACGTTCCGACAGCGGTTGGCGCCAATCGAGTCCCACGCCGAAGAGCGCGGCGAGCGGGACGCCGTCCCGGAACACCCCGGTGTCCTCGGAGGGCATGTATTGCAGGACGCCCAGGCTGAGCCGCCAGGCGAGCCGAGAAACCAGCGGTCCGGCGAGCGCCGCCGCGACCGTCAGGACACCGAGCGATCCGATATCGGCGGATGCCTCGCCGCTTTGGCTCAGATCGGCGCTGCTGTTGCCGTAGCTGAGGTCGAGGCTGGCGCGGAGCTTGGTCGCGATCGGGAGAGAGGCGGACAGAAAGAATGTCGGCGCAAGCGCCGGTTTGAGCTCGATGTCACCGAGAATCTGGTCGTTGACGAGAGAAGAACTGCCAGTCACACCGATCAAGGCGGACATCTGGACCTGGGCCGCCGCGGGCGCCGGAGGGGCCAGGGTGAGTGCCGCCACGAATGGGAGTGCGTATTTCAGTCGCATTGCCTAAAAATGGCCCCCCAGACGGGGCTGAGTCAACGAACCGGCTTCCGGCCCCCCCGCCCGTAGGCTCGGAGCCGGCGGAGCATCCGTCGGTCGTTGGTGACCATGTCGTCTCCCTTGGGTGTTTCGAGGACCTTGATCACCTGCCGGAAGCGCTCGTCCCGCATGATCCGGCGAAAGGGCTCGGCCCCCAACGACCCCTCGGCGATCAGCTCGTGACGGTCCCGGTGGGAGTCATATGGGGTCTTGGAATCGTTCAGGTGGAGGCATCCGAGGTGTTCGAGGCCGATCAGCCGGTCCCACTCCTCCCAAACTGCGTCATAATTGTTGGCTAAATCGTAGCCGGCAGAGTACATATGGCAGGTATCGGCGCAGAAGCCGATCCGGTGCCGGAGATCGTCGGGAATCAGCGCCCGTAGTTCGGCCAGCTCTTCGAACCGACTCCCGAGCGATGTGCCGGTGCCCGCCGTTGTTTCAAGAAGGACCATGACCTCGCCTGGAGCGGTCCGGAGCGCCTCGGCACAGGCCCCTGCATTACGTTCCAGTCCAGCCTCCCGCTCGTCGAGGTAGTTGCCGGGGTGCGACACCACCCCGTCGAGTCCGAGGAGATGGCAGCGGGTCAATTCCGCGACGAACGACGCGATGGAGCGCTTGCTTAGGGCAGGATCCGGGGAGGCCAGATTGATCAGGTACGAATCGTGCGCCACCACGCCGTTCATACCACTCTCTTCGTACGCCCGCCGGAACGCGGTCACGGTCGCCTCGTCAAGCACCGGCTCCCGCCACTGGTTGGGCGTCTTGGTAAAGATCTGGATGGCCGTGGCGCCGATGTCGACGCCCCGGGCGGGTGCCGTCTGCACGCCGCCCTGGGTGGACACATGGGCGCCAAGACGTTCGTGGGTGTGGGCGGGTTTCTTCTTCGCAGTGACCGGCAGGGGTGATTTCATGGATCGATTGACTCTCCGTGGCTGAACATGCTGCGGGTGGCGCCCTTGCCCACCCACGAATCCTGCTGCTCGGCGACCCGACGCTCCGGCCCGATGGCCTGGAGCGCGCCCTGGTGCGCGGCGGCTTTCAGGTACTCGAGTCTGACCATCTCCCCGAGGATCCTCCTGCGGGGATGCTCCCTGACCTCGCCTTGCTGACCGTGCCTGACGCGGGCGCCTCGCTTGCCGCCGAACTCGAGCATCTCCGCCTCGGCGTGTGGAGGGAGGTGCCCGTGTTCGCCGTGCTGGCCTCCGAACAACCCGCGGGGCCACAGACAGCGCTGCGTCTCGGTGCGGCCGAAGCGATGTCCGCACCGGTCAAGCTCGGAGAACTCTGTGCGCGCGTCGAAGCGCGGCTCCGGGGACGCACCAGCTTGGAGTCGCACCGCCGAGAACGCCGCGTCAGCGGCCTGATGTTCGACATTTTCACCGAAGTCTCCACCGCCATCCACCCCGACGAAATCGTACAGACGCTGGTGCGGCGCGTTGGCTCCGCGCTGGAGCTGGCGCATTGCTCCTTCCTGCTGACACCCCCGGGCGAGCCGACCGGTCGAGTCGTCGCGGTGCACGAGAGCCCGACGCTGCGTGACCTGACGGTCGACCTCTCCCGCTATCCTGAGGTGCAAGAGGCCGTCCGCACGGAGAAACCGGTCTTCGTGCCGGACATTCACACGCACCCGCTCTTCGCCGACGCGCGGGCCCACTGGGCTGAACATGGGGTGCGGGTGCAAATCCAGAGCGTGCTCGCCATCCCCGTCGCACTGCAGGGCCACATTGCCGGTGTCTTCCTCCTCCGCACGCGACGTTCCGATCCGCCCCTCGCGCCGGAACAGGTCACCTTCGCGGAGACCATCACCTCCGCAGCGGCCCGTGTCCTTGAGACCGAGGAGCGACGCTCCACCATGTATCGCCGCCTCGCCGGCGTGTCGGCGCACGATCCGCTGACCGGGTGTGGCACCCTCGATGCGCTCGACCGACGGATCAGGGAGGAATTCGAACGGGCCCGCCGATATGCCCTCAGCTTCAGCCTGATCCTGCTCGACGTCGACCAACTGCGGTCCTTGAACGAACGCCTGGGCATGGAAGGTGGAGACCGAGTCCTGGCTGAGCTCGGCCGACTCCTGCAGACCCAGCTTCGCGCGCCTGACTTCGTGTCACGCTACGGCGGCGACGAGTTCGCCCTGGTCCTTCCGGAAACGGACATGGAGGGGGCGCGGCAGTCGGTCTGGCGGGTGCGGGAGCAGATTCTCGCCTCGCCCTTCGCCGACTTGGCGCCGGAGGATCGTCCACGGATCAGCGCCGGGATCGTCACCGTTCCGCATCCCTCCGCCGTGCAGACCGAAGATCTCTTTGCCCTGGTCGAGGCGGCACTGCTCCGGGGCAAGGCGCAGACCGACGAACGCATCGGGACCGCCGATTCGGTGGCGGCCTGAGGGCGGTTATCGCCGGCGGCGCAGCCAGTCCGACGGGTCGAGCGCGATGGAGTTCTCGCCACGGATCTCGAAATGCAGGTGCGGGCCCTGCTCCGAGTTGGTTCCACCCACCGTCCCGACGATCTGTCCCCGCGTGATATCCTGCCCGACGGCTACGTTCGCGTTCTGCAGCTGCATATAGAGTGAGCGGTAGCCGTTGCCGTGCTGCACGACGACCGTCAGGCCATAGGTGCCGATCCGCTGTACCAGCTCCACCCGGCCGTTCTCCACCGCCTTGACCGGCGTGCCCACCGCCGCCCCGATCCCAATACCGTTCCAGCGCACGACGCCGCCGCTCGGCAGCGTCGTCCGCCCAAAGTTATAGACCACCCGTCCGTTGACTGGCCAGTCGAGCTTGCCGATATCCTCGGTCGTCAGGCCGCCGGGAATGGGCGTACCACCAGCACTGGCGGCATTGCGGCTGGCACGTTCGAGGGCCGCGAGCAGATCATTCAACCTCGCCTCATCCTGTTCCAGCGCGCTCAGTCGCTGCTCCGTGGCCTGGCCGGAGCGCTGCAGCTGAGCGAGCCGGCGCGCCCGGGCCGTCGCGAGATCGGCGTATCGCTTGAGCTCGCGCGCCCGGTCTTCCCGCGTGCTCCCCAGCGCCCTGCGGATGCCGAGGAGGTCGTTGCGCTGCCGCCGGACCCGGGCGTTGAGCGC
>SPDF01000274.1 GCA_004525055.1 Gemmatimonadales bacterium
CCCCCGGTCGCCCTGAAGGCAAAGCCGAAAAAGGTGGCCGCGAAGAAGCCGACCAAGACCAAGGCGCCGGCCAAGACGAAGAAGGCGGTGAAGAAGGCGGCCCCAGCCAAGAAGAAGGCGGTGAAGAAGGCCGCCAAGAAGAAAGCGCCCGCCAAGAAGAAACCAGTAAAGAAGGCTGCAAAGAAGAAGGCTCCGGCCAGGAAGAAGACGCCGGTCAAGAAGAGAGGGAAATAGCTTCTTCGAGCGCCCCGGCCACCCCGGGGCGCTTTTCCACCACCCTCCGCTCACCCTCATCTGCAACGGCAAAGCACTGCCCGGAATTCTTTCCATGACCAGAGCGACAGCGACAGTCGCCAGCGTTGTCTTCGGGCTGACCCTCCTCGGCGCCTGTGCCGAACAGGGCCCCCCGCGCACCGCCCTGATGGGCGCCACGATCCTCGACGGCCGCGGAGGCACGCCCCTGCGGGATGGGGTCGTGCTGGTGCGCGGCAGCACCATCGAGGCGGTGGGACAACGGGAGAATGTCCTCCTCCCCCGCGGCACCAAGCAAATCGATGTATCCGGCAGCTGGATCATCCCCGGCCTGATCGACGCGCACGCCCACGTCGCCCGCTGGGCGCTCGATCGCTACGTGGCGTACGGCGTCACCACCGTCCGGGACGTCCACAACGAGCCGGACAGCATCTTCGCGATGTCGGAGGCGGCCGACCTCGGCGGCGGACTGAGTCCGCGGATCTACGTGGCAGGGGCGATGATCGACGGTGCGCCCGCCACGTACCCCAGCGCCACGGAGGTCACGGACACCCGATCGGCACGGCAAGCGGTAGACCGTCTGTCGGTGGCGGGCGTGCACCTCATCAAGGGATACACCCGCCTCACACCCGAATTACTCGAAGCGGTGGTCGACGAGGCGCGCACCTTTCGCATTCCGGTGGCGGTGCACCTCGGCCTGACCGATGCGCTGACGGCGAGCAAGCTCGGCGTTGCGTCGATCGAACATCTGAGCGGCGTGCCGGAAGCCGCCGGACGGGCGGATCCGCTATTTGCCGCTCACCAGAACGGATTTTGGGCGGGGTGGACCGCCTTCGAGAAGAGCTGGGCGACGCTCGATTCCGTCGCCTTGATACGCCTGGCGGGGCAATTGGCCGAGACGAAGGTGACGATGGTGCCGACACTGGCACTGCATGAAGTCTTCAGCCAGTTGGACGACACCACCTCCACCACCGACCCCGACCTGCTCTCGGTGCCGGCGAATCAACGAACGGCGTGGAAGGTTCCCGAGATGCTGAGCCGGGCCGGGTGGACGCCGGCGGACTTCGCGGCCTTTCGTCGTGGGCGGCCGATGCAGGATCTGTTCGTGCGGGCCTTCCGGCAGGCGGGAGGCCGGATCGTGACCGGCACTGATGCCGCGAACCAGATGCTGGTGCCGGGGGCAAGCGAGCACCTTGAACTCGAGCTACTGGTGGGCGCCGGACTCACGCCCGCCGAGGCGCTGGGTGCGGGCACGCGCGATGCAGCGACGCTGCTCGGCGCCGACTCACTGGGGACGCTCGAGCCGGGGAAGGCCGCCGATCTTGTGGTCCTGAGCAGGGACCCACTGGCCGACATCCGGAACACCCGCTCGGTGACCCGTGTCATGGTGCGCGGTCAGCTCATTCTGGCGGATTCGATCCGTAACCGCTGGTAGCATCGATGCCGCTCGTGCGCGTGCTGCTCGGCTGGATGGCCACCTGGATCCTCTTCCTGGTGTGGGAGGCAGTCGAGGGAAAGGTGGCAGGCGGCACCGGTGAGCCCGGCCGGAAGCTGTTGCGCCGAGCACCAGGCGCGTACTTCATCGAGGCGCTGCTCTTCACCCTGATCGCGGGGCTCTGGTTTGCGAGCCTCGGCCATGGTGGGTGGTGGCTCGTGTTCGGGCTGATGGGTCTGCTGGTGGAGTGGGCCGGGTGGATGCGGGTCGCCAACATGGACGACTCGCCCTTTCCTCCGCTGGTGCACGTCCTGCTCGGTGGCCTCCGCGGGGCCGCTGCAGGCGGAATTCTCTCCCTTATCCTGGCATGAAGCACCCGCACGCCGAACCCGCCATCAAGCGGCTGGAGGCGTTCTTCGCGCCGCGCAATTCCCGCGCGGCGATTCTGGCACGCGAGGCAATCGGTCGCCCTGCGCCCGGCGATGGTGCCGCGCGCGCCGCGATCATCGCGGGGCTCCAGACAGGCCTCCGCGCTGACGGCAGTGTCGGCGGTGCCGCGCTCCCCACGATCTGGCGCGCCATCGAATTGATGGACCTGGGCCACTCAGGGCAGGAGCCGGGGACAGCGCGGCTCATCACCTGGGTGCTGGGGTTGGCAGGGCAGCCCGGCGCGTTCGGCGAGGGATGCCATCCGGCGCGGCACGAGCAGAAGGCATGTGACCACTACCTGGCAGGGTTTTTCGCGCCGGCGCCCGAGACCGAGCGGCTGGCGCCGATTACGATGCCCTGCGGCAAGACTTTCCGCGCGGAGGCACAGGCACGGTTCGCGGTCAGTTGCCTGGCACTGCGTGCGGTGTTAATGGCGGGATTGGCTGGCAAGGCGAGCGTGAAGAAACACCTGACCAGTCTCTCGGTGCTTGCCAATGTCTGGGACGATTGGAGCGGGTACTACGCGCCGGACCTGGTGATTGCGGCGCTCCACCCGCTGGCGATTTCCCCGCCGGTGTATCGCGGCGCCACCCTCAAGACGGCGCTCTTCATCGCGGAGAACCAGCAGGATGACGGTACCTGGGTCAATGCCGATCTCTTCCACGCGCTCGAATCGCTGATGGTCGCGAACACGCCGCCTGCGAAGAAGGCGATTGCGCGCGCGGTGCCGGCGTTGATTGCGATGCAGCGGAAGGACGGGTCCTTCGGCGCCACAGCGCGAGAAGAGCGGGCATGGGTCGGGGTGAGGGCGTTGGTCCTGGCACGCTGATATCATTGGCCGCCTCACTGCCTCCCTAGCCCACGGCCCTCCAGATCCACCAGCACCCCACCGCAATGCTCCCCGCACCGACGAAGCGGCCGAGCAGACGACCCCATTTCAGCGAGCGGTCCGAGGCACGCCGGAGTGCCGCAGCCGCGACCACGGCATACGCGGTCATCGCCACGACGGTGCCGAGCCCAAACGCCACCAGGTAGCCGAGCCCCACGATTCGGCGATCCATCAGCGTCACCGGCACCAGCGCC
>SPDF01000054.1 GCA_004525055.1 Gemmatimonadales bacterium
AACACGCTGTTGTCTGAGCGGGAACCGTTCTATACGCGGGCCGATGCGACCATTCAAAATGACGCCGCGGACCCGGCGCTCGCCGCCGCGGCAATCGTCGATTGGATCCGTCGCGGCGGCTTCGCCTGAGACGGCCCCCCACGGTGGATTTGGTCCCCCCGCCTTGCCATTCGGTCACGCCCGTCCTTAGTTGCTAGCGATTTTCGGGGTTGGTGGGACCACACTGACGTTCTGAAGCTGAGGCCCATGGCGAGTTCCAAGTCGAAGAAGACCACGAAGGCCAAGTCCGCGTCGCCCAAGGCGGCGGGGAAGAAGGCGCCTGCCGTGAAGGCGAAGGCGCAGGCGGTCGCCGCGCCCAAGGCCAAGGCGCCGAAGAGGGCCAAGGCAGCCACGGCGACCAAGGCCAGGGGTACCGCGCGCCGCACCGGCGCTGGCACCACACTGGTCATCGTGGAATCCCCAACCAAGGCGCGCACCATTCGCGGCTTCCTCCCCGCCGGGTATCGGGTCGAGGCCTCGATGGGTCACGTCCGCGACCTGCCCGGCGACGCGAAGTCGATTCCCGCCAAGTACAAGGAGTTCGACTGGGCCCGCCTCGGCGTCAACGTCGAGAACGACTTCGAGCCGCTGTACGTGGTATCGCCGGACAAGAAGGCGGTGGTGCGCGAGCTGAAGGCCGCCGTGAAAGACGTGGATCAACTCCTCCTCGCCACGGACGAAGACCGCGAGGGCGAGAGCATTTCCTGGCACCTGCTGCAGTTGCTGGAGCCGGACATTCCCGTGCGCCGGATGGTGTTCCACGAAATCACCCGGGAAGCGATCGCCGAGGCGCTGGCCAATCCCCGTGACATCGACGATCGATTGGTGCGGGCGCAGGAAACCCGCCGCATCCTCGACCGGCTCGTCGGCTATACCCTCTCCCCGCTCCTGTGGAAGAAGATCGCCTTCGGGCTTTCGGCCGGCCGGGTTCAGTCGGTAGCCATGCGCCTGCTGGTAGTGCGCGAGCGCCAACGGCGTGCGTTTCGCTCCGCCGCCTACTGGGACCTGCTCGCCGGCCTCCGGCACGACGGCCAGGCGTTCGAGGCGGAGCTGGCGCAGCTCGACGGCAAGAAGATCGCGACCGGCAAGGACTTCGACGAACGGACCGGGAAGCTGCTCGAGGGGCGCGATGTGGTCGTCCTTGGGGAGCCGGAGGCCACGGCCCTCGCGGCCAAGGCCGCCAAGGCACCTTGGCTGGTGTCTGCCACCGAGGAGAAGCCGGGTATCCGGCGCCCCGCGCCTCCCTTCACGACGTCGACTCTCCAGCAGGAAGCCAACCGGAAGCTGCGGCTCAGTGCCCGCGACGCGATGCGTGCCGCCCAGGGGCTCTACGAGCGCGGCTTCATCACCTATATGCGGACCGACTCGGTGCACCTCTCCGATCAGGCCATCACCGCGGCACGGTCCTCCGTCACCGAGCTGTACGGCAAGGAGTACCTGCCCGACGCCCCACGCCGGTACAAGAACAAGAGCGCCAACGCGCAGGAGGCCCACGAGGCCATCCGGCCCGCCGGCGCCGAGTTCCGTCACCCGAAGGCTACCGGTCTCGATGGGCGGGATCTCGCCCTCTACGAGTTGATCTGGAAGCGCACCATGGCCTCCCAGATGGTGGACGCCCGCCAGACCTCGATGTCGGTCACCTTCGAGGTCGGGGACGCCACCTTCCGCGCCACCGGAAAGCGGATCGATTTCCCGGGATTCCTCCGCGCCTACGTGGAGGGGAGCGACGATCCCGAGGCGGCGCTGGAGGATCGCGAAATCATCCTGCCGCATCTCGAGCGGGGCGACAGTCCCAAGTGTGAATCGGTGGAACCAGTCCGGCACGAGACGCAGCCGCCGGCGCGGTATACCGAGGCGACCCTGGTCAAGGCGCTCGAATCCGACGGCGTCGGCCGTCCCAGTACCTACGCCTCGATCATCGGGACCATTCTGGAGCGCGGCTACGCCCAGCGGCAGGGACAGGCGCTGGTGCCGACCTTTACCGCCTTCGCGGTCACCGGCATTCTCGAAGAGCACTTCCCGCACCTGGTCGATGAGAAATTCACTGCCAGCATGGAAGATGTGCTCGACGAGATTGCGGAGGGGAAGGCGGAGTGGTTGCCGTATCTCCGCACATTCTACCTCGGACCCGAGGGGTTGCAGCAGCAAGTACTCCTGCACGAAAAGCAGATCGATCCGACCGCGGCGCGCACGCTGCTCCTCGACGGGCTCGATGCCAAGATCAAGATCGGCAAGTTCGGTCCCTACCTCGAGACCGGTCCCAAGGGTGAAGAACTCCGGGCCTCGCTGCCGAAGGATGTGGCCCCCGCCGACATCGATCAGGCGCGGGTGGAAGAAATTCTCCGCCAGAAGGCGGAGGGCCCTGACTCGCTCGGCACCCACCCCGAGACCGGGCAGAAGATCTTCCTGCTGTCGGGCCAGTACGGTCCCTACCTGCAGCTCGGCGAAGTCGTGGACGGGGAGCCGAAGCCCAAGCGGGCGAGCCTCCCGAAGGGCGTCACGCCCGACCAGGTCACGATGCAGCAGGCGCTGGGGCTCCTGGCGCTGCCCAGGTTGCTCGGTACGCACCCCGAGTCGGGCCGGTCAGTGCAGGCGGGGCTCGGCAGGTTCGGACCGTATGTGGTGCACGATCTCGGCAAAGACGGGAAGGAATACCGGTCCATCAAAGGCGATGACAGCGTCCTGACCATCACGATGGAGCGTGCGCTGGAGCTGCTCGCGCAGCCGAAGCAGGGGCGGGGGCGTCGCGCCGCGCCGACACCGATCCGTATTCTCGGCCCTCACCCCGATGATGAGCAGCCGATCGGTCTCTACGATGGGCAATACGGCCCCTACGTGAAGCACGACGATATCAGTGCGTCGCTGCCCCGCGGCAGCGACCCCGCCGCGTTTACCGTCGCCGAGGCCATCGAGGTCCTGGCGGCGAAACGCGCATCGGGGCCGCGGAAGAAGGGCCGCCGCACCAAGAAGAAGGCCGCGTCAAAATGACCGTGACCGTCCTCGGTGGTGGGCTGGCCGGCTCGGAAGCGGCTTGGGCCCTCGCCGAGCGCGGTGTCGCAGTCACCCTCGTCGAAATGCGTCCGGTGGTCCCCACCGCCGCCCACCAGACCGACCGTCTCGCCGAACTGGTCTGCAGCAACACGTTCAAGAGTGTCGAGGTCGTCAACGCGCATGGGCTGCTCAAGGCGGAGCTGCGCCTGCTCGGGTCGATGTTGCTCGAGTGCGCGGATGCCGCGCGGGTCCCGGGCGGGAGCGCACTCGCGGTGGACCGCGAGGTGTTTGCCGCCGCAGTGCAGGAACGGGTCGAGGGTCATCCCAACATCACCGTCGTGCGTGAAGAGGCGTCGGCATTGCCGGACGTCGGGATCGTCGCGACCGGGCCGCTGACGTCGGAGACGCTGGCCACGGCAATTGCCGGCCGGCTCGGAGCGGAGGCGCTTGCGTTCTACGACGCCATCGCGCCGATCGTCTCGGCGGACTCGCTCGATCGGGACCGCCTGTATGCGCTGTCGCGGTACGGAAAAGGAGCGGGGGACGACTACCTGAACGCGCCGATGACGCACGACGAGTACGAGGCGTTCATCGATGCGCTCCTCGCGGCCGACCAGTTCACCGCCCACGAGTTCGATCAGGTTCCCTATTTCGAGGGGTGCATGCCGATCGAGGAGGCGGCACGCCGGGGGCGCGAGACGCCGCGGTTCGGGCCGATGAAGCCGGTCGGGCTGCCAGATCCGCGGACTGGCCGCGAACCCCACGCGGTCGTGCAGTTGCGGCAGGAGGACCGCGCCGGGCAGATGTGGAACCTCGTCGGATTCCAGACCCGGCTCCGCATTCCCGAACAACGGCGGGTGTTCTCGACCATTCCTGGATTGGGGGATGCCGAGTTTCTCCGATTCGGGAGCATTCACCGAAACAGCTACCTGAACAGCCCCGCCTCGCTTGGACCGGGACTGACCGCGCGCGACAACGACCGGCTCTTCTTTGCGGGGCAGCTGACCGGCGTGGAGGGATACACCGAGTCGCTCGGCACCGGTTTGCTGGCGGGAATCAACCTGGCGCGCCGGCTGGAGGGAAAACCGGCCGCGGTGCCACCCCCAACGACGATGCTGGGCGGACTCTATCGGTACCTTGCCGAGGCCGACCCGGCCCATTTTCAGCCGATGAACGCGAATTTCGGACTTGTTGATCCGCTGCCGGGCAAGGTGAGGAAGCAGGACCGCAAGCCGAGGCAGGCGGAGCGGGCGTTGGAAGTGATGACAAGCTGGAAGGAAGATCTGTGATGCCGGACGCTTCCCCGCGTCCCCGCGTCCCCGCCGACCCGCTCGCGCGTGAATACCTCCTGCACTTGGAAAAGGAGACCCAGCACTCTCCCAACACCGTCTCGGCCTATGGCCGTGATCTCGCGGCGTTCGAGGAGTTCTGCGGCCGTCACTATGGCCAGGCTGGTGATTGGGCCGCGGTGGACCGGCTGGGCTTCCGCGGGTTTCTCGGCGAGATGCAGCGGCGTGGGCTTTCCAAACGCACCGCTGCGCGGGCGCTCTCTGCCGTCCGGAGCTTCTACCGCTATCTCCAGATTCAGCACGGCATCAACGCCTCGGTCTCCAGGGCCGCCAAGGTCCCCAGACTGCCGAAGCGGTTGCCGGGGCACCTGGAGCGGGGACAGGTGGACGAGCTCTTCGCGGCGCTCGAGGACCGCGCCGCCGAGGAGGACTTCGGTCCGCTGCGTGACCTCGCCATCCTGGAGCTGTTCTATTCGACTGGGATGCGCCTCTCGGAGCTCCAGGGCCTCGACATTTCTGCCGTGGACCTCCTTTCAGATCAGGTGAAGGTTCGGGGCAAGGGACGGAAAGAGCGGATCATCCCGGTGGGTGGCCGGGCGGTGCGGGCGCTCCGCCGCTATCTTCCCGTCCGCGAGGCCCAGCGGTCGCCCACCGCTGCCGACCGCCGGGCCCTGTTCGCGAGTACCCGCGGCCGACGCCTGGCGGCACGAAGCGTCCAGCGGATTGTGCACAAGGCGTTCGACAGCATTGGGGTGGACGGCTTGCGCACCCACTCGTTGCGGCACAGCTTCGCGACGCATATGCTGGACGCCGGCGCCGACCTGCGGGCGGTGCAGGAGATGCTCGGGCACGCATCCTTGAGCACGACGCAGATCTACACCCACACCAGCGTCGAGCGATTGAAGAGAGTTTACAAGCAGGCGCACCCGCGCGCGTAGGACGTGATTCTGTCATTGCGAGGCCGCGCAGCGGCCGAAGCAATCTCGTTGAGGATTCGGATTCATGACGACATTCCACGGCACGACCATTCTCACCGTGCGAAAGAACGGCCGCGTCGCGCTTGGGGGCGACGGGCAGGTGAGCGTAGGCGAGACCGTCATGAAGGGGCGGGCCACCAAGGTTCGCACGCTGAAGGGTGGGAAGATCCTGGCCGGGTTTGCCGGCTCGGTGGCCGATGCGCTCACGCTCTATGAGAAATTCGAAGAGAAGCTCGAGCGCCATCCCGGCAACCTGCCGCGTGCGGCGGTCGAACTGGCCAAGGACTGGCGGAGCGACCGCATCCTGCGTCGGCTGGAGGCGCTTCTCGTGGTGGCCGACCTGGAGCACAGCTTTCTCTTGAGCGGCAGCGGTGAGCTCATCGAGCCGGATGACGGTGTTCTCGCCGTTGGGTCTGGCGGCAATTACGCCTTGGCTGCCGCCCGGGCGCTCCTTCCCGATGCCTCCTTGAGTGCCAAGGAGACGGTGGAGCGCTCGCTCCAGATTGCCGCGGAAATCTGCGTCTTCACCAACGATCATCTCACTGTGCTGGAACTGGGCGGCTCGTGACCACTCCTCCCGTCGATCCGAACAACCCACTCGCCCCCGCCGAGCCGCCGCCGCCGTGGCTGGAGGAACTGCCACCCCGCAAGATCGTGGGGGAGCTCGATCGCTTCATCGTCGGGCAGGGTGCCGCCAAGAAGGCGGTCGCCATCGCCATCCGGAATCGCTGGCGCCGGAGCCAGGCGCCTGACGGCATCCGCGATGAGATCACCCCGTACAACATCATCATGATCGGCCCGACCGGCGTCGGGAAGACCGAGGTTGCCCGGCGCCTCGCCCGGCTGGCGGGTGCGCCATTCGTGAAGGTGGAGGCGTCGAAATTCACCGAGGTGGGCTACGTCGGGCGCGACGCCGAGTCGATGGTGCGGGAGCTGGTGGACGCGGCGATCTCGATGGTGCGCGCGGAGCGGGAGGACGAAGTCTGGCCTCAGGCGGAGCAGCGGGCGGACGAACGGTTGCTGGACATCCTGCTTCCCCCGCCAGATCCGAAGCCTCCGACACCGACGTCCACCGCCCAGGAGAAGGTGTTCGTGGTCGGGCCGGGGGGCGCGGCGCAGTCGGAGTCGGTCGACGCCGACGCCAGCCGCCAGCGCTCTCGCGAGAAGCTCCGGCAGATGCTGCTGGACGGCAAACTCGATGATCGCGAGGTGGATCTCGAGATCTCCCCGCAGAACTATCCGATGCTCGACCTGCTCCAGCAGCCACCGGGGATGGAGGGGACGGAGATCAACTTCGTCGAGATGTTGCAGGACATGATGCCGAAGAAGAAAAAGCGGCGGACGGTCCGGGTCACCGACGCCCGGCGCATCCTGATCGACGAAGAGCTGAAGAAGATGGTGGATATGGACGACGTGGTGAACGAGGCGCTGGATCGGACCGAGAATCACGGCATCCTGTTCATCGACGAAATCGACAAGATCGCCGGGGAACGCTCGCAGGGTGGGGGCCCGGACGTGAGCCGGGAAGGGGTCCAGCGGGATCTCCTGCCCATTGTGGAGGGCTCGACGGTCCAGACTCGATATGGCTACGTCCGCACCGATCATATCCTGTTCATTGCTGCCGGCGCGTTTCACTCCTCGAAGCCGTCGGACCTGATTCCGGAGTTCCAGGGCCGGTTTCCCATTCGGGTGGAGCTCACACCGCTCACCGAGGCGGACTTCGTCCGCATCATGACCGAACCCGAAAACGCCATTGTCAAGCAGTACCAGGCGCTGGTGGCCGCCGAGTCGGCCTCGCTTGAGTTCACCGACGACGGGATCGCCGAGGTGGCACGGATCGCGGCGCTCGCCAACGGTCGGATGGAAAACATTGGCGCCCGCCGGTTGCACACCGTCATGGCCACCCTGATGGAAGACCTGCTCTTCGAGTTACCCGAAACGACCGAGAAGCGCTTTGTCTACGATGGCGCGAAGGTGCGGGATCGGCTGATGGCCATTGTGACGGATGACGATCTGCGGCGGTATATCCTCTAGCGCCCTCTGGCCTCTCGTCCCGCCTGCAGTAGATTGACTGACACATCTCTATGAATCTCCTCTCTTCCCTGCAGGGCCCCCTGGCCGGTCGCTACCGGCTCGAGCGCGAGCTCGGGCGCGGGGGGATGGCCGTTGTCTTCCTCGCCGACGATCTCAAGCATCACCGCCAGGTCGCCATCAAGGTGCTCCGGCCGGAACTCTCCGCCTCGGTCGGCCACGACCGGTTTCTCCGGGAAATCGACCTCGCCGCCGGCCTGCAGCATCCGCATATCCTGCCGCTCCATGACAGCGGCGCCATCGATGCCGATGACGGGACGCTGCTCTACTACGTGATGCCGTTCGTCCAGGGCGAATCGCTGCGGCAGCGGCTGGAGCAGGACAATCAACTTCCGATCGATGAGGCCCTCGCGATCGCCCGCGAGGTGCTGAGCGCCCTCGAGTGCGCCCACGCGGCCGGGGTCGTCCACCGCGACATCAAGCCCGAAAACATTCTCCTCTCCGGCGGCCACGCCCTGGTCGCCGATTTTGGCATCGCGGTCGCGGCGCACCAGACGCCGGAGGACGCGCGGCTCACCGATGTCGGTTCCGTCATCGGCACGCCGGCATACATGAGCCCCGAACAGGCCGCCGGTGAGCGCGAAATCGACGCGCGGAGTGACCTCTACGCCTTCGGCTGCGTCCTCTTCGAGATGCTGGCGGGCACGCCCCCGTTTATCGGCCAGTCCTCCCGGGCCATCATGGTCAAGCGGCTCACCGAAGAGCCCCCCTCGGTGCTCCGCCTGCGGGAAGATGTGCCGGTGGAGGTGGACGCGGCGCTCCAGCGGGTCCTTGCCCGCGCCCCGGCTGAGCGCTTCCCGACGGCGGCCTCTTTTGCCGCGGCGCTGCAACCTGGTTACGCCGGCGGCGCCACGCCCCTGCCCGCAGCGCTGGTCCGGCGCCGGAAGCGGCTCATGCTCCCGGTGGTGGCCGTCGCCGCGGTGTTGGCC
>SPDF01000029.1 GCA_004525055.1 Gemmatimonadales bacterium
CACAATGACGATGGCGGCGATGATCAATGGGAAGACGAAGAGCCCGCTGAAGATCTTGCTGTCCTGCTTCAGGTGCATGTAGAACATCGCGACCAGGGCGAACTTGGCCGCGGAGAGAATGATGAGGATCGGATTGAGCAGTGGTTCCACGAGTCCGTGGAGCGGCCACCCAGCCCGGTGGGAGACCTCGAACGCGAGCACCTCGAGCGCCGTCATCACGAAGAGGATGACAGCGACCCGCAGATACAGCGCGGGACCCGGATGGGCGTGTTCGTGCGTGGCGACTTGGGCGTCCATGCCGATCACCTCATCAGGTAGACAACGGGGAAGATCACGATCCAGACTACGTCGACGAAGTGCCAGTAAAGCGCGGCTAGCTCGAGATTGAGCGCCTTCTCAGGCGGCAATTTGCCGCGAAGCGCCAGGATCAGCACCGTGACAAGCCAAATGATGCCGATGGTGACGTGGGCACCGTGGAACCCGGTCAGCGTATAGAACGAGGAGCCGAAGAGGTTGGTGGTATAGCCGAGTCCCTTGTGATAGAAGTGCTGGAACTCATACACCTGCATCCCAATGAAGAAGAGGCCGCAGACCACCGTGGCCGAGAGCCAACCGATCAGCTGCTTGCGGTTCCCCTTTTGCGCGCCGTTGAGCGCCAGCACCACGAAGAAGGAACTGAACAGCAGCACGGCGGTGCCGAAGGTGACGAGCGGGATCTCGAAGATGGGCTCGCACGCGGTCATCTCACCATGCAGCATGCACTGCGAGGCCTCATGCGGGAGCGGTCCAACCAGGCTATGCCCCTTGTAGACCAGGTAGTTCGAGATCAGCGTCGCAAAGAAGAGGCATTCCGACCCGATGAACGTCCAGATGGCCAGCTTCCGGGTATCGAGCCCAGTGGCCGTCGGGGGATGCATCGCGTGTGCGGTATCGTGCGCCAAGGGACCGTCCGTCGCAGTCGTGAGAAGTCTAGTGGTCGGCGGGCTCAAACGCCCACGAGAAAATCCCGATCATGGTGATGGCCAAGCCTGCCAAGATGACCCAGAGCGTCACGTGCATCAGAAAACCCACGAGGGTCATGGCTGTGCCGAACGCGGTCACGATCGGCCAGTACGAGGGGCTCGGCAGATGGATGCCCTTGCCGCTCACCCGCGCCGGCTCGGGCAGTGTCCCGCCATTGGCACGCCGCAGCTCCCAAAGGGGATCTCGGCCGTCGACCGTTGGCTCCACCGCAAAGTTCCACTCCTGCGGTGGCGACGGGATCGACCACTCCAGCGTCGCGCCATGCCACGGGTCGGCCGTCGCCACCTCGCCGCTTTTCAGCGACTTGAGGATGTTCACGATGAACACCAGGAACGAGAACCCGAGAATCAGGGAACCCGCGGTCTCGATTGCGTTCCAGAACTCAAAACCCATGCCGGCGGAATAGGTGTACACCCGGCGCGGCATGCCATTCAGGCCGAGGATGTGCATCGGTGCGAAGGTCAGGTTGAACCCGATGAACATCAGCCAGAAGTGGACCTTGCCGAGACCCTCGCTCAGCATCCGGCCGGTCATTTTCGGGAACCAGTAGTAGGCGCCGGCCGTCAGGGCGAAGATGCTGCCACCGAAGAGCACATAGTGGAAGTGCGCCACGATGAAGTAGCTGTCGGTCTGCTGCAGGTCGGCCGGTGGCGAGGCGTGCATCACGCCGGACAATCCACCGATGATGAACATCGCCACGAAGCCGAGGGCAAAGTACATCGGCGTCTTGTACTGGATGGAGCCGCCCCAGACGGTGCCGATCCAGTTGAAGATCTTGACGCCGGTCGGGATGGCAATGAGCATGGTGCCGAGGGAGAACACCGTGTCCGCCATCGGCCCCAGGCCGGTGGAGAACATGTGGTGGCTCCACACTCCAAAGCCCAGGAAGGCGATGAAGCAGCCGGAGAAGACCATCGCAGCGTACCCGAAGAGAGGCTTGCGCGAGAAGACCGGCAGGATTTCCGACACGACGCCGAAGGCCGGCAGGATGAGGATGTACACCTCGGGGTGGCCGAAGAGCCAGAAGAGGTGCTGCCAGAGCACCGGATCGCCGCCGCCCGAAGGCACAAAGAAATGGGTACCGAAGTTCCGGTCGAGCATCAGGAGGACGAGCGCCACCGTGATGATCGGGAAGGCCAGCAACAGCAACACCTGCGTGATGAGGCTCATCCAGACGAACATCGGCATCCGCATCATCTTCATGCCGGGTGCGCGCAGGTTGAGGATAGTGACGAAGAAATTCACCGCCGCCGCCAGCGAGGCGATACCCAGGATCTGCAGGCCGATGATCCAGAAATCGACGTTGAGGCCGGGGCTGAATTGCTTCGACGTCAGGTTCGCGTACGCAAACCACCCCATGTCGGGAGCCGCGTTGAACAGGAAGCTGGCGTTCAGCACCAGTCCGCCGAACAGGAACACCCAGTAGCTGTAGGCGTTCAGTCGCGGGAAGGCGACGTCGCGGGCGCCGATTTGCAGCGGGATGAAATAGTTGAAGAACATCGCCGAGAGCGGCATCACCCCGAGGAAGATCATGGTGGTGCCGTGCATCGTGAACAGCTGGTTGTACGCCTCGGGGGAGAGGAAGGTCTTGTCCGGAGCCCCAAGCTGCCAGCGGATCAGGAGCGCTTCGAGTCCGCCCAGCAGGAAGAAGATGAAGGCGGTGACGCCGTAGAGGATCCCGATCCGCTTATGGTCGACGGTCGTGATCCAGCTCCAGAGCCCCTTCTTCTCGGCAGGAGCGGCCTCGGTCCCGGCGTGCCCCATCGCTATCGTGGACATCGCGTACCCTCTCGTCAGTTCCCGGCGGCGGTCATGGCGACCGCCCCCGGCGCAGGCACGACGCTGAGCGACCGAAGGTACGCTACCAGCGCGGTGATTTCTTCATCGGTAAGGCCGAGATTCGGCATCAGTACCCCCACCTTGACCTCCTGGGGATTCTTCAGCCATCGCGCCAGGTTCTCGTCGGTATTGGGCAGCCAGCCGGAGGCGATAGTGCTCCGTGTCCCGATGCCCGCCAGGTTCGGACCAACCATCGTCGGGGCCCCGACGGCTGTCACCACGTGGCATCCGACACACGCCTTGGTCGCGAAAAGTTGCTGGCCCTGGGCCACGAGCGGACTGGGCGCGGATCCGCCGGAGTCCGCGGGAGCGCCTACCTCGGCCATCCCACCGCGCCAAGCGTCAAAGGCGTCGGGATCCTGCGCAATGACCTGGAAGGCCATCCGGGCATGTTGGGTACCGCAGAACTCCGCACACTGCCCCGGATAGGTGCCGGGTGTCTCGGTCTTGAACCAGAGCCGATTGTCCCGCCCCGGGAAGACGTCGCGCTTGCCGGCCAGCTGCGGGGTCCAGAAGCTGTGGACCACATCGCCCGTGGTCATGCGGAGATCCACGGTCCGACCGGTGGGGACGTGCATGTCCCCCGCGGTGACAAGGTTGTACTCAGGATAGCGGAACTCCCACCACCACTGGTGACCCGTCACTTCGATCACGAGCGGATTGTCGGTCGGGGTCTCGGCGGTCTTGAAGATGACTTGGATGGTGGGGACGGCGATGAAGACGAGAATGACAGCGGGAATGGCGGTCCAGACCACCTCGAGCATCGTGTTGCCGTGATTCTGTTCTGGCTCGGCGTCGCCCGGCTTCCCACGGAAGCGAAAGAGCGCCCACACCAACGCCCCTTCCACCAGGAAGAAGACGATCGTGGCCAGCTGGAAAGACCGGCGGAACACCTGGTCCAGGAGTTCCGCGAAGTCCGCCTTGGGAGCCAGCGTGGTCTGTGGGTACCCGTCTGTGGAACAGCCGGCCAGCGCGAGCATGGCCAGCGTGATGCACAGTGCGGGCACCCACCGGGCGGCGCGCCGGAGGGAGGGAAGCCTGAGGGCCATTCCGTTCGTCCTGTTCAGCGAAAAATGCGGGAGATGACTGGCCAAGCAGCCAGCATTTTACCGTCCGAAGGGCCCGGCGTCAATGAATCCGACCGTGTCGAATCCCCGCCCCGTGGGTCGCCCTTGGCGTGGACCCGGACATATTAAGGGACAAATCGACGTCCCACCCCGACAACCAGGCCCAAATTCCGGAGCGACCCGTGACCCCCACCGAACGAAACGACTGCATCCGCCGGTACGCTGAAGGCCCCACCCTCCTCACCGAGGCCCTCGCCGCCGTGCCCGAAGCCGCCCTCCAGTGGCGCCCCGCTCCCGGCAAGTGGTCGGTCCACGAGATCATCGTCCACTGCGCCGATAGCGAGACGAATAGCCACATGCGGGTCCGGTATTTGATTGGGGAGTCCAGCCCGACCATCGTCGGCTACGACCAGGACCGGTGGGCCACGGCGATGGATTACCACGCCCACCCGATCGAGCCGGCGATGGCGACTGTCACCGCGGTCCGTGCCAACACCGTCCCCCTGCTCCGGCGATTGACGCCAGAACATTGGGAGCGACGGGGCAAGCACAGCGAATCAGGAACCTACGGGGTGGAGGAATGGCTGGAGATCTACGCGGAACACCTCGAAATCCACGTCAGACAGATTGCGCGGGTTCTCGAGGCGTGGAAAGCACGCAAGGACTGAGGACTCAGTCCTTCTTCTTCACTTTCATCACCTTCTCCACATCCGCCGCGGTGCGCGGCGCTCCGCCCGAGAGCAATTCATAGCTGGTGGCGGTCACGACCACCTCATCCTCGATCCGGACGCCGAGCTTCTCGTCTGGGATGTAAATGCCGGGTTCTACCGTGAACACCATGTTCTGCGCGAGGGGCGTCCGATAGCTGCCCACATCGTGGACGTCCATCCCCACCCAATGGCCGAGGCCGTGGATGAAGAAGCGATCGCAGGTGCCGGGGGCGCAGAGCTCGCCGGAATGTTCCTTCATGTACTCACGAGCAATCTGCCCCAGCCGGCCGAGGGTGATCCCCGGCTTGATCGAGTCGAGCGCCGCCTGTTGCGTTGCGAGGACCAGGTTGTAGATCTGCAGCTGCCGCGGCGAAAACTTGCCAGTCACAGGAATCGTCCGGGTGATGTCGGCCGCGTAGAAGCCATACTCCGCCCCCATGTCCATCACCACGAGTTCGCCCGCCTGTAGCTGGCTGCGGCTCCGGTCGTAGTGGAGCGTCGTCGCGTTGATCCCCGTCCCCACGATGCTCGGATACGCCAGCCGCTCCGCACCGAGGCTCCGGAAGGTCCCTTCGGCGGCCCCCTCCAGCTCGTACTCCCACGCACCAGGATGGGCCGCACGCATCGCCGCCACGTGACCCTTGGCGCTGACTTCGGCGGCCATCCGCATCCGGCGCATTTCGTCGGCGTCCTTCACCAGCCGCATCGCGGCCAACAGCGGACGCAGGTCGGTCACCCCGGCCCCCATCCCGAGCGCCAGCTGTTGGAAGAAGGTGTCGCTCACTGCCTCCTTGCCAAGCAGCAGGTAGAACTCGCCGCCCTGAACAGTGCGGGACCGGACGAAGCCTCGGATCTGCCGCTCGGCCAGATCGGCAGCACGGGTGTCCTCAATACCAGTGAGCGACGACGCCTCGGCACCGGGGCCCAGGCGCACTCCGGTCCACCGCTCGGCCATGGAGTCGCGAGCAGGCAGGTAGAGATAGACCTGCGGCGCCAGAGTGTCGCGGGCAACAAGCACCAGCCAGCTGGACGGAGTCTCCAGTCCGGTCAGGTAGAAGAAGTCGTTGTTCTCGCGGTAGTCGCTGTCCTGGGGATAGTCGCCCTCGATGCTCCGCTGCTCCGAGGAACGGATGACGGCGATGCCGTTCCCCAGCCGCTTGAGGAGGTCGGTGCGGCGCGCGACGAGGTATTCCACCGGAACCGGGCCTGCCGGTGAGCCGACCTGGGCTGGAGCAATAGCAGGGACAGGCGCGAGAAGGGCGACAACCAGCGCGACACGAGCGACACGGAACATGGTTGGGTCCGTCATTGAGGTGGGTGCGGAGCGGCGCGAATGACAAGGTCGAAGGGAACCGGATCTTCGACGACGATGGAGAAGTGCCACCATTCCATGGTGTAGTTGGTAAAGCCTTCCGAGGCCATCACCTCTACGAGATGGTCCCGCGACTGTTTCACTGTGCCCGTGGCATTGGCCGTATGGGCCTCAGCGCCGAAGGTGTCGTACGGCGTGCCCATCTGCATCTCGACCCCGGAGTGGAGGTCCACCACCGTCAGGTCCACCGCCACCCCTTGGTTGTGCCGGCTCCGCCGGGCGATGTACCCCGAGTCGAGCAGCCAGGTCTGGTTGGTCCGCTCCGTCCAGGCCACCATCGCCTGCGTGGCCCGTACCGGCCGGTATCCGTCCCAGACCTTGAGGCCGAGTCCATCCGAGGCCAGCCGATGTTGCACCCGCGCGAGTGCTTCAGCCGCCTCTCGGCGGAGGAGCGCCCGATTGGCGTTGTACCCCGGCAAAGGAGCGCCAGTGAAGTTGTTCGGCCCGGCATACCTGGCATCCACCCGGATGCTGCTGTCGAGTGACTGGACATCGACGAGGAGCTGCTCCGCGAGGATGTCAGGAGCCACCAGCTGCGAGTCGGCGTTGGCCACCGCGGCCTGGGCCCCAAGGATGGAAGGAAGCCCGAAGAGGGAGAGGAGCAGAGTATATCGCATGGGGGGAGAGTAAGCCCGGCGCCGCCAGTCCGGGAGAGGGGGGCTTGCGCAGTCGCGACCCGAGGCCGATTCTGTACTATCCCTCACCATCGGTGTCCCGTGACCACTCGCCGCTCCTTTCTCGGGTTCCTGTCGCTCCCGCTCGCCGCCTCGCTGACCCTTCCGAAGCTCGGATCCCCGCACCCGGCCGAGGGGCGGCCGTTGATGCCCGCTGATCTTATTGGGCTGGACGACGAGGCCTATTGGCGCGCGCTCCGCACCCAGTTCACCATCCCGCCGGACGAGGCCTTCTTCAACACCGCCACTCTGGGGTCGAGTCCCCGTGCCGTCCAGGAGAAGGTCATCGCGAGCATCCAGCACGTCAATCGCGACATCGCCGAGTGGGACTACAAGGCGGATCACGAGAACTACTTCACGGGATACTACCCCGAGATTCCCAGCCGTGACAAAGTGGCCACCACGCTCAACTGCGCCGGGCGCGATGTGGCCCTGACCATGAACGCCACCTTCGGGATGAACTTCGTGGCCAACGGACTCGACCTGAAGCCGGGCGACGAAGTCGTCGTCACGGACCAGGCGCATGCTGGGGGGCGGATGGGATACGACCTGCGCGCCAAGCGCGATGGCATCGTGGTGAAGGTGATCACCGTGCCCAATCCCCCGGAATCCCCTGATCAGCTGATCCAGCTCTACCTCGATGCTACGACGCCGCGCACCCGGGTCTGGGCCATTCCGCACATCTCGAGTTCCCGCGCCATTCGATATCCTGTCGCCCAGCTGAGTGCGCTGGCGAGGGACCGCGACATCTGGAGCGTCGTGGACGGGGCACAGTCGCTTGGGCACATCGCCATCGATGTGCAGGCGTTGGGTTGTGACGCCTTCTTCGCGTCGCCGCACAAGTGGATGCTCGGTCCGAAGGGCACCGGCCTCCTCTACGTACGGCCCGAGCGCCAGAAGGAGCTCTGGAGCACTCTCGCCTCCGGCGCCTGGGACAACCAGGAGGATCCGATGTTCCGGCTGATGCAGTACGGCACCGGGAACCTGAGCCTCCTCCTCGGTCTGGGCGTTGCGGTGGACTTCCACAACCAGATCGGATCGACGCGCATCGAGGAGCGGGACTTTGCCCTGGCCAATCGGCTCCGGGCCGGCCTGGCCAGCGTCCCCGGAACAACGATCATCTCGCCGACGCACCCTGAGCTCACCTGCGCCACGACGGTCTATGGGCTGAAGAACAAGACCGGCGGCGAGATCCAGGACTATCTCTGGGAACGCGGTAAGGTGCGGGTTCGCAGCATGGGCGACCCGGTCGGAGTCCGGCACGCCTGCCACATCTACAATTCGCCCGACGAGGTGGACAAGGCGTTGGCGCTGTTGAAGGAAATGACGGGGTAGGCGGGGCAGCGGGGGAGAAGCGTAACTGCTTGTCACCATTAGAATTGCGCCCCACCTGTCCAAAAGAGCCCGAGTATCGCATCTTTGAGACTAGAAACCTGCAAGTGCCCGATGAGAGAATCCTTCTCTCGGGCACGTCCTTTTTTTGTTGGAACCGCTCATGATCACGGAAATGCGCGAAAAGCTCGGGCGGGAAATCGAAGCCCTTTCCCATGAGCTCACGATCACGCTCCCTCAGGCCATTGCGGTGGCCGTCGAGATGGGTGACCTGAAGGAGAATTCCGAATACAAGGCCGCCCTTGAGCGGCAGCAGTTCGTGCAGGCGCGCCTTGGCCAATTGCACCACCGGCTGAGCCAGTTGTCCGATCTGGCCAACACCGAGACACCCACCGACCGGGTAGGTCTCGGGTCCCGGGTGACGGTCCTCGACCTCGATAGCAAAGAAACGGATATCTATACGCTGGTCCTTGCCGAGATGATGGACGTGGAGGACGGGCACGTCTCGTTTGCCTCGCCGCTGGGGCGGGCGCTGGTGGACCGGCGGGTCGGTGACGAAGTGGAGCTCCGCCTCCCCCGGATGACGCGACGACTCCGCGTCACGGAGCTGGTGACGGCTCACGAGGCGTAGTTTGCTCCCTGGAGTGACCATGGAATTCCCCAAGAAGCAACTGCTGGTCGTCGGCGACCGGGTGCTGATCACGCCCGAGGAGGGGGAGGAGCGCACCCGGGTCGGACTCTACCTCCCGGCGTCGGCCATGGAAGGGCAACCGGTACAGGCGGGGCTGATCGTGGCGACGGGTCCCGGCGAACCGATGCCGGATTTCAGTTCGCTCGACGAGGAACCGTGGAAGACCTCGAAACGAGAGCAGACGCGACACCGGCCGATGCAGGCGCGGATCGGCGACACGGCCATCTTCTTCCGCAAGGCCGCGGTCGAGATCACCTTCGAAGGGCGGAAGTACCTGGTCGTCCCCCTCGCGGCGATCCTCGTGCTGGTGCGCGAGGATCTCACCACCTAGCGGCGCGGTGATGCCCGACACCCCAGGTCGTGCGTTGGTCCGACTCGCAGCGGTCGCCGCGGCACTCTCGCTCGCCGTGGCAGTGGCCGGGTTTCGCGGTGTGATTCCGGAAGAATTCGCCCTCCTCGGACTCGCGCTGTTCGTCGCATTCCTCGTCCTGATCGCCCTGCTCGCCTGGCAGACGCACCAGAAGATTCTGGCGCAACGAGACCGGGTGGAGCGCGGGCAGATGATCGTCATCCTGGCCGCCCGGCTCCGGGACCAAGAGACCGCCACGCTGGAGCAAATGGCCCGGCGGGGGGGCCCGGCAGGTGAAGCGGCGGCGCTCATTCTTCAGGGGAGGGTGGAGCACCTGCGGAGCACGTCCGAGCCCACGGCCTGAACACCAGTCGACGTCCGCACCTTCTTCACTGGACCACCATGTGCTTCTTCCTCTATGTCGCGAGCCCTCTCACCCTCAGTGAGGTGCGCTCGATGCTCCCTGCTGGGCTGACGGCCGATCTGCTGCCGCCGGCCGAACAAGGGGAGCTACGCGCCCTCCACCCCGACGCGCAGACCATCGCCAGGGTGCTGCTGGGTGGCTGCTCCTGCGGCCTGGTGACGGAGCGAAAGACGCCCGCGAGTGAGGACGAGGCGCGGCTGCGCGTGCGGTATCGGGAGCTGGGGTACAGCCGGGACCAGGTGGTCCGCGCCCTGAGCGTGCACCGCCGAGCGCTCGAGCTGCGGGCACAACCGGCCGGGCACTGGCCAAAGGCATTCGCGGGATTTGTCGCCGAGCACGCGCGAAATGCCGGGCCCACACTCTACTACCTGCAGTTCGGTCACGATGGCCTCCAGCACGTCGCTGGTGGCGCACCTCGGCCGATCCTCACCGCGGATGTCCGTGCGTTCCCCGGCGTCTGGCTCCCGGAGGATGCACCTACCCTCGTGGTGCGGGACGAGGGGGCGTGAAGGCCTGGCACATGTTCGGGCGGGCGCTTCGACTCCGGTGCCCCGCCTGCGGCGGCGGGCCGGTTCTCCTCTCATGGTTCCTGCTGGCGCCGAGCTGCCCTGCCTGCGGATTGCGGTTCGAGCGCGGGGAAGAGGGATACTGGGTCGGCTCGTATATGTTCAATATCGTGGTATCGGAACTGTGCTTTGCCGCGGCGGCGATCGCTGTGGTCGTCGCGACCTGGCCGACGCCCCCCTGGACGCTGATCACGGTCGGTGGCGTCATCATGATGCTCCTGATCCCGTTCGTGTTTCTTCCGTTTTCCAAGATGCTCTTCCTGGCGTTTGATTTGTGCTTTCGTCCCCCGGTGGACGCGGATTTCGCCGCGCCATTGGAGCCCGCCGCGGGCCGGCGGGCGTGACCCACCGCCCCGGAGTCACGATGCGACTGTTCCCGTTCGCCCTCGGCACAGTATCCAGCCTCGTTGCGGCCTGCTCCCCCTCGGTTCCTGAATATGCAAGCCCTGCCGGCATGCCCCTGCCGGTGCTGACCACACAGACCGTGGCCACTCGCCAACTCCTGCAGGCGGTGAGTGTCGTCAGCGATGACGTGGTCTGGGTCAGCGGGCACGGCGGGACCTGGGCCCGGACGGAGGACGGCGGCACCACCTGGACCGCCGGTGTCGTGCGCGGAGCCGACTCACTCCAGTTCCGGGACCTGCACGCGCTCGATGCGAAGCGGATCTGGCTCATGAGTGCCGGCACTGGCGTGGCCTCCCAGATCTGGTATTCGGGCGACGGCGGGAAGAACTGGACGCAGCAATTCCGGAACGGAAGTTCGAAGGCGTTCTACGACTGCATGGGCTTCTGGGACGAGAAGCACGGCATCGCCCTGAGCGATGGCGTGGATGGCATCTTCCCGGTGCTCGCCACCCGCAACGGCAAGAGCTGGATTCTCCTCTCGGAGGCGGCCAGCCCCGCCGCACGGCCAGGGGAGGGCTCGTTCGCGGCGAGCGGCACTTGCCTCGCGACCCGCGGAGACCAGCTCGCCTGGTTCGGCACCGGCGCCGCGGTCGAGGGGTATGCGCGGGTGCTGCGCACCACGGATGAGGGGCGGAGCTGGCGGAGCTCCGACACGCCAATCGCAAGCAGCGCATCGTCCGGCATTGCGACGGTCGCGTTTCGTGACGATCTGCACGGGGTGGCCATG
>SPDF01000307.1 GCA_004525055.1 Gemmatimonadales bacterium
GCGCTCACTCACCCGGACGATCGCTGCACCTGGAGCGCGGTGGCGGTCAATGTGGCCGCGGCGGAACTGCTGGGAGGCCGCCGAGACTTCCTGGCCGATGTCATCGAAGTGCTCCGCGTGAATCAGGCCCCCGTGGAACTCCTCGCCGCTGTGCGTCGCGTGCCCCTCGCACGACGGAAGGAACTCCCCATCCTCGGCGACCGGGCCTGGGACGCCGTCAGCTGCGCGGAGATCGCGCTGTGGGCCGCGTGGCACGAGCCGAACCTGGAGTCGGCTCTGATTTGGCTGGCGAACGCCGGCGGTGACACGGACACCAACGCGGCCGTGGCCGGCGGGCTGCTGGGCGCCCGTGACGGGGAGGCGGCGATTCCCGCCCGGTGGATCGCGGCGCTCCCTGACGTTGAGCGGCTCCGCGAAATTGCGACCCGGTTAGTCGGGGAAGCCTGATCACCGTGCCCCTCGCGCTCCGGAGGACAGCGCGATACTATCTCATGCTGCCCCTGCTCCCTGTCCTCCCATTGGAAGGTCTCCACAGATGACACGACGGCTGCTGCTCCTGCTCGCGCTGGTCGCCACCCCACTCGCCGCGCAGACGGTGGATACCACCGGCACCGGCGTCCTGATCGGCGAGGCGATGAACCGATCCCAGGTGATGACGACCCTGGAGTACCTCACCGACGTCATCGGCCCCCGATTGACCGGCTCGGCCGCGATGAAGCAGGCCAACGACTGGACCGAGGCGCAGTTCAAGCTCTACGGCATGACGGCCACACAGGAGCCATATGAGTACGGCGTCACGTGGGAGCGCGGGCCGATTGCCTTCCGGATCGACGCGCCGTTTCCCCGCAACCTGAGCGCGCATAGCTGGGCGTGGACGGCGGGGACCGGTGGCAAGACGCTCACCGGCCCGGTCGTCCTGGTGGATGCCTCGACGCCGGAGAGCCTCGCGGTCTACAAGGGCAAGATCAAAGGCGCCTGGCTCATGCTTCGGCCGCCCGCAACTATCCAGAATCCGGACGGCCCGCCGATGACGGCGGCTGACTCAGCAGCCATGCAGGCGGAACGCCAGGCACGGGCCGCGGCGTTTCGCGGCGCTGGCCGGGATACCTCGGCGGCCGCGCGCCAGGCCCGGCGCCAGTTCGGGGTGGACCGCAATTACCTCCTGAAGCAGTACGGCGCGCTTGGGGTGCTGACGGACGCCTCGAAGGAGTTCGGGTTGATGAACATGTCGGGTTCGCCCTACAGCGTGTCGCCACTGCCGAACGTGGTCATTGCGCACGAAGACTATGCACAGTTTGGTCGCCTGATCGAGCGCGGCGTCACGCCGAAGATCTCCGGGCGGGTCGACAATACTCTCGGCACCAAGCCGGTGACGCAGTGGAACACCATCGGCGAGATCAAGGGGACGGAATGGCCCGATCAGGTCGTGATCCTCGGCGCCCATCTGGATAGCTGGGACCTCGGGACCGGGACCACCGACAACGCCACCGGATCGGCGGCGGTGATGGAGGCGGCCCGGGTCATCATGGCGAGCGGCCTCAAGCCGAAGCGGACCATGCGGTTCATACTCTTTAGCGGCGAGGAAGAAGGACTGCTCGGATCGGCGGCCTACGCCGCCCAGCACGCCTCGGAAGCGGACAAGATCCAGGCGGTGCTGGTCCTCGACAACGGGGCAGGTATGATCACCGGCATGGCGTTGCAGGGTCGAAACGAGGATGCCCAGCTCTGGACCGACCTCCTGGCGCCCGTGGCGGCGCTCGGAGCGGACAAGGTGCGCGAGGGGAACAAGGGTGGCACCGATCACCTGTCGTTCATCCCCTACGGCGTCCCCGGCTGGAATTACGACCAGGAATCCCGCGGGTACAATCATACCCACCATTCGCAGATCGATACCTATGATCACGCGGTGCCGGGCGACCTGCGGCAGGCCTCGGCGGTGATGGCGGTGACCGGCTTCGAACTCGCCAACCTGCCGGTGCTGTTGCCGCGCGGGCCGACGAGGGAGGTCACGCCGCGGACGGTGCTGCCGCCAAGCCCTGGGCTGGTGGCCAAGAAGTAGGGTACGGTTCGGGCTGACAGCGAAGAGCGGTGCGGGGAATCTCCCCGCACCGCTCTTCGCGTTCAGGCCACCGACAGGATCAGCCGGGGGTTGGGAGCGTCACGCTGCAGGTGGTCAGGAATCCGCCCCGCACGTTGTACTCCGTCTGCACCGTGAGGGACCGGGGCGTGAGGACCGTGAACAGGTCCTCGGCGATCTTGGCCGTCGCGTGCTCCTGGTAGATGCCGACGCTGCGGTAGCTGGTGACGTAGTACTTCAAGCTCTTGAGCTCGATGCAGGACTCGCCGGGGACGTACATCACCGTCAACGTCGCGAAGTCTGGCAGCCCGCTGTAGGGACAGACGGCACTGAACTCGTCGGTGGTGGTGACGATTTCCTGGGCAGGCCCGTCGTACGGGAAGGTCTCGAGCACGGCAACGTTGACGTGCTCGGGACCGACGAACGGGAGGGAGCGGCCGTCGGGTGTGGCCATCCTACTTGTCCCGGACCATGCCGGACTCCACCCAGGCATACTTGCCGGCCATGGTGTTCTGTGCGATGGCGTAATTGATCACGTCCTCGTTGTCAAAGAGGGTCGCGAAGCGCTCATCGATCCGGCGGCGGGAATTCCGCGCGAAGGCATCGGCCATTTCGATGGGCGACCGATCGGCGGGGTTCTTCGTGACCATGGCCTGGGTCCGGCTGACGGTCGCCGAGATCGCAAACAGCTCCGCGCCGATCTCGACCAGCCGGCCGAGCACGGCCTGGCGCTTCTCAAGCTTGGGGCCGAAGCGAATCATGGCGTGGAACAGCGACCGCGCCAGCTTCCGTGAACGGCGCTCTGCAAA
>SPDF01000018.1 GCA_004525055.1 Gemmatimonadales bacterium
AGCGGGATCGAGCCCACCAGAGCGCAGTTTCAATCCGGCGCCGCGCACGATGTTCCCAGTCAGCAACCCGAGCACCACGTCGCCCTCCGCTTCGAGTCGTTCGAGCAACACCGACACACCGGGAAGGACGCGCGTCCTTCCGGGCGCGCGGGCCAACTCCGCCTCGAGCAGAACCACGTACCGTTCCAGGATCTCCGTAACTGCATTGGGGTCGTTCGCCGACGCATCACCCCCCGCCTGGAGCATCTCCCGCACGATCTGTGGGTCGGTCTTGCCATCGAACCGGATCCGCGCCCACGCCTCGGGGTCGATGATCCGATCGGCCAGGGCGGCGGTGATGGCGCGCCGGCCGGCGCCGGGAGTGAGCAGGAGCGTGCCGTCGATGTCGAAGAGGACGAGGAGACGAGTCATCCGGAGGCGGCGGCCCCCGGAACGCGGCGGGCCGTCACGAAGAGGTCCCGGAGATGTCCGGCCCGGTGCCCTGCAGTCCACGGCTCGGTGAGCACGCCGCCACACGACACCGTCGAATGGACCAGGGTGTGATCGGCACCGGCAAAAGCCACGTGGGTGACGCTCCGTCCGTTCTCGCTGAAGAAGAGGAGGTCGCCGGGCACCACCGCTTCCAGCGGCACCTCCGCGCCGACGAGCGCCTGCGCCGAGGAATCCCTCGGCAGCGAGACACCACGCGCCGCAAATGTCGTCTGCACCAACCCGGAACAGTCGACGCCGTACTGGGTCACCCCACCCCACTGATAGGGCGCGCCGGCAAAGGTCCGGGCGGCCCAGCGCTCCGCGGGCAGTGCCGCGGCCTCGGCGACCATCTCACTCGCGGGGAGGAGGTGTCCCTCGACCAGTGGGCCCGATGTGCCATCGGGCAGCAGCACCCGTCCATGTGAAAGGGCCGCCCGAGCGCGGGTTGGCAGGCGGCGGCGACCGGCCTCGGTTTCGACCTCAGCGCCGCCGGACCAACCATCGGCTCTCCCCCGCCAGCGGCCCGCCTCCTCCGAGCTGACCTCGAGGACGTACCCGCCGTGGACCCACCCTTCGTATTGATCGAACACGGTACGGACCCGAAGCCACGTGCCGGCGGCCTCAAGCACATCGGCCGTTTCTCCCAGGACCAGTTGCGACACCTGCTCCGTCCGCAGCGACGCCTCCCGGAAGAGGGGGACCACCGCCGATTGCGCGACAACGGCCCTCACGCAGGCTTCTCACTCGCGCGATTCGCCTGACATGGCGTGCAGCGTTCGACGCCCCGGAAGACGCAGATCAGGCAAATGAAGGTGCCACAGTCGGCGCACGGATACCCCTCGGAGGCGCGCTCCTCCCGTCCGCAGGCGCGGCACTGCATCGCATCGTGTTCGTGGATCTCCGCCATGCGGCCTCCGCTCAGATGTCCAGGTTCCAGCGCTTGATCTTGTTGATCAGCGTGGCGCGCGAGATGCCCAGCTCCAGTGCCGAGCGGGTGCGATTGCCGCCGTGATGGCGCAGCGTCCGTTCAACATGCTGACGCTCCAGTTCCTCGAGGGCGAGCGGCGTGTGCCGACGATCTCCCGGTCCAGGCCGCGCGCGGAACTCTGAAGGCAGGTGCTCAACACCGACCGCCGACTGTCCTCGTCCCAGGATGAGCGCACGCTCGAGCACGTTCCGCATTTCGCGCACGTTGCCGGGCCAGCCATACCCGAGCAGCCGCTCGAGTGACTCGGCACCGATTTCCGGCGGACCGTCGGGAAGCTCCGTCCGCAGGTCGTTGAAGATCCGCGTGATCAGGGCGAGACGATCATCGCGCGAGCGCTCACGCACCGCGGGCAACTGCACCGGCATGACGCTGAGGCGATAGAAAAGATCCTCGCGAAACCGCCCCGCCTCCACTTCCGCGCCCAGGTCCTTATTGGTCGCGGTCACCAGCCGGACGTCGACGGTGATTTCCCGGGTCCCGCCCAGGCGGCGAAAGGTCTTCGTCTCGAGCACCTTCAACAGCTTGGGCTGGAGTTCCAGCGACAGGTCCCCGATTTCGTCCAGGAAGATCGTGCCGCGATCGGCGATCTCGAAGAGCCCCTGCTTCCGGTCTTTCGCGTCGGTGAACGCACCCTTCTCATGTCCAAACAGCTCGGAGTCGAGGAACGTAGGGCTGAGGCCGGCGCAGTTGACCTCGACGAACGGCATCCGTGCCCGTGGGCCAAGGTTGTGAATCATCCGGGCGACCCACCCCTTGCCGCTGCCACTCTCCCCGAGGAGGAGCACCGTGGTCCGCTCGCTCTGCGCGAGCAGCGAAATCTGGTGGGCGAACGCCTTCATCGTGGCGGAGCCGCCGAGGGATTCGAGCCCATGCCCGGCGCCTCCCTGGTGGACCAGCGCCTCGTTGACGCGCCGGAGCCGGGCCTTGTCCGCCACACGCGCGGCCGCGGCCGAGAGGTGCGTCATGTCCACCGGCTTGGAGAGGAAGTTCTCCGCACCGAGTTGCATGGCGCGCACCGCGGTGGGGACGTCGCTGTTGCCGGTCAGGAGAATGACGCCGGCGTCGCGTTCGCGGAGCTTCTCGAGCACCTCGAGGCCATCCATCCCGGGGAGGTGAAGATCGAGCATGACGACTTCGGGGTGGAGCCGGTCGTAGGTGGCGAGCCCGGCCTCCCCGCTGAGTTCGCGGGTAACCTCCCAACCGAGCTGCTCGAAATAGTTTCCGATCGCGCGGAGCACATCGGTGTCGTCGTCAATCAGCAGTACGGAACCGATCATCGTGTCACCTCGCACCGCGGCCAGGATGCCGCGGGAGTTCAAACCAGAATCGCGCCCCGCCACCGGACCGGTTCTCGGCGCGGATATCCCCGCCATGGGCGCGGACAATCCCGTGTGAAATCGAGAGGCCAAGCCCCGTGCCTTCGCCGGCTGGCTTGGTGGTGAAGAATGGCTCGAAGATACGCGCCATCACGTCCGGCGGAATACCCGGCCCACCGTCGAGCACCTCGAGGAGCACCATCGGGCCGTCCGCCCAGACGCGCACCGTCCCGCTCGCTCCTGTGGCGCCCATCGCGTGCGCTCCGTTGGAGAGCAGATTCACCACCACCTGGCGAATCTGGTCAGGGTCGGCGTGGACGGCCGGCAGGTCAGGCGAAGATTCCACCGCCCAGCGACCCAGCCGATCACCCTGGGCGCTGATCGCCTCGCGGACCAGTTCGGCGAGGTCGAGTTCCGTCCGGCGGAGCGGGCGCTGTCGGGCGAACGCCAACAGGTCGGTGACGATTTGGGCTGCCCGGGTCGCCTCAGTGCGGATGCTCTCCACCACCCGTCGGCTCCCGTCGTCAAGCGGCTCATCGAGGACCAGGGCCTGCGCCAGCGCGCTGATACCGGCGAGTGGATTGTTCAACTCGTGGGCCACACCGCTCACCAGGCGGCCGAGCGCCGCCAACTTCTCGGTGTGGCCGAGCTCTTCGCGGAGCCGCTGCTCATCGGTCACGTCGCGCGCGATGGCGAGGACCAAGGGCGCCCCCGCCTCTTCCCCTGCCGCGGGCACTGCCACGACCGCCGCCTCCCGGACCGCCCCATCGGGCCGGCGGAGGTGCATCACGAACTCCCGTGGCTCGCCCCCACGCACCGTCGCCAGCTGCTGTGCAACGTACTCGGATTCCGCCGGCACCACGAAGTCTGCCAGCCGCGGCGTCGCGTCCTCAAACCCCCCGAGTGCCCGTGCAGCCGGATTGACAGAGCGCAGGATTCCTTCCTCGTCCAGCGTGAAGATGGCGACCGGAACGGTGGCAAACAATGCCCGATACCGGACCTCGGAGCGGCGTAGTTCATCAGTGGCAACCCGTTCGCGGGTCACGTCGCGCATCAGCGCGACCGACCCGCCGGCCCCCTCCTGCGGCCCGAGTGGCGCCATCGACACCGCCAGCAGCCGGATTTGGCCATCTGGCCGCACGATGCGCGACTCGAACCGCCGTGAGCCGCTTCCGCCCTCGGGATCGCCCGGGAGCAACTCGGTGACCGACCGGCCGTGGAGCGCCTCGGCGCGGCGGCCAAACAAGTCGGCCGCGGCCGCGTTGGCGAAGCGCACCTCTCCCCGCTGATCCGTCAGCACGATGGCGTCGTGGGCGGCTTCGACCACGAGACGGAACCGCTGCTCCAGGCGAAGCACCTGGCTCACGTCGTCCACGGCGACCACATGTCCCCCGTCGGGGAGTGGTGTCGCCGTGACGACGAGCGACCGACCGTCCCCCGACTCGAGCAGGGTGGTCACCCCGGAGCCGGCCTCGGCCGACAGCGCCAGCGGACCTTCCCCCATGTCGTCTCCCCCGACAAAGAGGCCGTGAAACGACCGCCCGACAATCTCGGTGACGGGCACGCCCGCCAGGTCGGCGATGAACCGGTTGGCCCGCGCGATCCGACCGCCCGCGTCGAGGATGGCGAGACCGGTGGCGGCGGCGTCAAACGCCGTCTGCCACTCCCGTCGGCTGCGGCTGACCTGGTCGAACAGGCGGCTCTTCCCGATGGCCAGCGCCGCTTGATCCGCAAACGCCACCGCCAACCGACGCTCCTCCGACGCGTACTCCCGCGGCCGGTCGTGGAAAAAGGCCAGCACCCCGATCGTCTCGTTGGCGAAGACAAGAGGGAGGAACGCGGCAGAGGCGTAGCCTTCCGCCTGCACCGCCGCCGCCATGGGGGATGCGAAGTCACGCCGCGCATGCTCCATGAAGACCGGCCGCCCCTCCAGCAGGGTCGCCGCGGCGGGCAAGGCGTGGAACTGTCGTTCAAGCGCCTTGGCATACTCGGCAGAGAGGTGGATCCGTGCGAGGCAGGACGCCGTTCGCTGCGTCCGATTGACCAGGAAGACGGCAGTGCGTTCCGCCCCGAAGACGCGCATCCCCTCCTCCGCGAGGAAATGCGTCGTCCGATCGGCGTCCTCGACGCCGGTGAGCGCGTGGGCGACCCGGCCGAGCGCGTCGATCTGGTCGAGTCGGGTCAGCAGTTCACCCCGGAGCCGCAACCCGCTGACGGCGGCGGCGACCTGATCGGCCACCGCCTGCAGCATGAGGAGAGTGTCTGGCGACGGGACGGTCCACGCGCCATCCGGGCCCGAGACCGTGAGAACGCCTGTGACGACCGAGCCGAACCGCATGGGGACCATCGCGCCGGGCCGGTGGGGGCGGGGCCGACGCAGGTCCGGCGCGGCCTCCGGCTCCGCCTCCAAGTCCTCGCTCGACCGGCCCTCACCGCTGCGCGAGACGCCCACCTGCGGATCCCGCTCACCGAGGACGTCGCCGACCCTATAGAGGCGAGCCTCCCGACCCAGGGAGCCGAGGACGACCAACCCCGGCAGCTGTTCGCCGGGCCGCCCTGCGATCATGGCCCCTGCACCCTGGGCAACCGTGAGGGCGGCCTGCAATCCCCGCTCGACCATCGCGTCGATGGTGCCAAGGGCGGACAGGTCGTGGGCCAGCGCGCGGAGCGCCTCGCTCCCCGCGAGCGTGGCCTCTGCCATCGCCTCCGCCGCGCGGGTCGTGCTGACGGTGCGCGTCGCCTGAATCGCGATCGCCGCATGGGCGGCGATCGCGGCCACGACATGGACCGCATCGTCATCGTATGCGTCGGCCCGGTAGGACTGCGTCGAGAGGACCCCGATCAGGCGGTCACCCAACATCATGGGCGCGTGCACAGCCGACTGGCGGGGTTCCCCTGAGCCGAACGGAATGCCCCGCCCCACTTCCATCGCCTCCGGACGCCCCAGCGCGAGCACCCGTCGATGGTGAACGACCCAACTCGTCGGCCCATCGCCGAGCGGGGCCTCGTCCGGCGGCAATCGCTCACCGCGATCGGTGTTGTTGACGAATAGGAGTCGCTCGGCCGCAGGATCGTACAGAGCCAGGTAGAACGCATCGCAGTCCACAAGGCTCGCGACTTGCGTCCGCAGCACCTCATAGAGCGCGGCTGGCTCCAGCAACCGCGCTGTCGCCTCCGCAATCGCGGCCAGGACCTCAACCGGGAGCGAGCCGCCGCGATACGCTCGACTCATGGGGCCGCTGGCACCATGACTCGAATTGCGCCGGGCACGACAGTCGCCGTGAACGGCGTCATCCCGCCGAGATCGCCGTCGAGTTCCACGGGCACGACGGCGTCCGTCTCAACGTGGATCTCGGCGCCGCGCACATGTCCGACCCGTGAACCGGGGCCCTCGGCACGGCGGAGGAAATGCCAGATGGCCTGGACGCCATCCGCGAGTCCATCGGCGCGCAACACGACCACATCGAGCAATCCGTCATCGGGGCGGACGCCCTCACCGAATTGAAGAATCGGGGGCAGCACCTCGGCGCAGTTAGCTATCATGACCATCGCGGCGTTCGCCTCGTACTCCACGCCGTCAACCCGAATGTGATAGCGGTGACTCCGCATCTCGTTGATCAAGCGAAGCGAGGTGGCGATGTAGGCCCCTACCCCCCAGCGCTGCTTCTGCGCACTCGAGGTCTCCGCCATGATTTGCGCGTCGAACCCCGCCCCGCAGGCCACGGCGAAGTAATGATGCGCACCCGAGGACTCCAGTCGCCCAAGGTCGAGCCGCCTCGAATTGCCGCCCACGAGAATCTCGGCGGCCCGAGCGGGCGTGAACGGAATGCGGAGGTTGCCAGCGAGGAGATTGCCAGTCCCACCGGGGATGAGCGCGAGGGCCACGTCCGTCCCCACCAGCGACGAGGCCGCCTGCATCGTGGTCCCATCGCCGCCGAAGACCGCGACGGCATCCATCCCTTCGGCCACCGCTTCGGCCGCCAGGCGTTGCGCATCGCCCGTCCCGCCGGTGGCCACCACCTCGGCCTGCCATCCGCCACGGCGCAGCACATCCCGGACTTCGCGGACCGTCTTCGGCTTGGTCCGCGCGGCAGCGGGGTTGGTGATGACCAGGGCACGTGGCACGCTAAAACTCCTGCTCCCAGAGGACGTCGAGACCGGCCTGGTACCTGTCGTTGGTGGTCAGCGGCGCCGTTTGCTGGTCGGCGGTGCACGAGGTCGACGGCTCGAAACTCGCGAGAAACCGAAACCCGCGCGCGAAGCGGTACTCGAAACTCGCCCCGATATTCTTGTAGCTGGTCGCACCGCCAGTGGTGCAGATCCCGGCGCTGAAGGTGAGGAACGTCTTGCGGCCGATCTGCCACCCAGCCGCCAGTTGGGTGGCCGTGGAGGAACCGTAGGCGCCTCCGGCCGTGCCGGGCCGCAATTCAATGTAGTCCACCGGCACCCGGAGGTCCGTCACGAGGGCGCGTTGTAGTTCGCTGGTGACGGCGCTCGAGAGGTAGGCGAGCCCGAGGTTGAGCGCCTGCTGCTGGTCTCCGGCCGCACCCCCGGTCGTCTGCAGATTCGAAGCGGGCCGGCGGAACATCAGGTACGAGACGAGGTTGGTCTCGGAAATCGGCGGGAGAATCGTCGAGGTCAGCTCGAGCTTCGGCTCGAGCAACGTCCCGGTGATGGTCGCGATAACGGGCACATCCTGGCTCCCGTCGAGAGGACGCACGGTGTGCTCGGCGGTGATGTTGAGGTCGGCGTTAAGGTCCGGCGTGCCGAGAAACCGCACCTGTCCTTTCTGCACCTGGAAATCGCGGCGCACTGGCCCGATCACCAGGGTGTAGTTCCCACGCAGCGCATCCATCCGCCCATCAACCCGATAGTCCCGGCGCAGCTTGTCCACCCGAACCTCGCCGCCCAGCTGGATGTTCGCTTCATTGGAGCGGAGCCAGAATGCGTCCCCCACGCGGACCGTGAGATTCTCGATGCGCAGCGAATCGACGAACCGGTTGCGCGTCGTGTAGCCGCGCTGGAGCATCCGCTGGAATCTCGCATCCAGGAGATCCCGGAATTCTGGATCGTCGAGGTCAACCACGTCCTTCGAGACCAGGTCGGCGAAGTACAGCGCGCCACGATTCGCGGTGACCGCTCCAGTCAGCGTCGGTGAATTGAAGGGGCCGGTCAGTCGCATCCGGCCGCTGACATCGAGGGTCAGGAAGCCGCGGATCTCTGTCGTCAGGAAGTCGGCGGCCACCAGGCGGATGTCGAGCACCGGATTCGTCAGTGGGCGAAACCGGACGCTGCCGCTGGCGCGCAGCGACCCGTCGGCCGGCGCGCTGCGAAGCAGGAGGGAATCGAGTGCCAGCGAATCGCCCATGAACCGGGCGTGCCCCACGATGCTCGAGTAGCGCACGCCGAGGCTGGGCACCGACCCGCGTCCGTTGCGAACGTCGAGGAATCCCTCGAGCCGCGGAGCCTCCCAGGTCCCCGCCACCCGAACATCGGCGCTCATGGCGCCCGACATCCGCCGCAATCGTGTGGTAAACGCCTCGAAGGTCCCGAGGTCCAGGCTGTCGGCGCGCGCATGAATCATCAGCGGGCCGTCGATCTGGCGCCGCGGCACCGATGCCAGCGCGAGGTCGAGGGGCAGCGCGACTTCGATGCCGAGAATCCGCTGGCCGGTCTTCCAGATGGAGAGATTGCCTTCGAGGAGCCGATCCTGGTAGTGCAGGATCCCCTGGATGAATGGGGAGCGGAAATCACCGAACACGGCGTCGCCAAGGGATGCGGTGCCCTGAATGACCGGCGAGCGCCGGGTGCCGGCGATCTCGAGATCCGCCCCGATAAACCCTGACACGCCCGCCGTGTCGCCGCGCATGAGCCCCGAGATGTCACGGAGGTCGATTCCATAGGCGTCGAGGCGAAGGTTGCCCGGCTGTACCCCTGGAAGGGTGCCGGACAGGTTGATTGCCCCCGAGCCATCCGAGGTCTCAAGCCGGACCGGAGAGAGCACCTGGCCAGAATCCGTCGTCAGCATCACCGCCGGAGCGAGGAGCACCCATCGATGGCCGCTCAACGCCATCGACATGGAGTCGATCGTCGTGAACTGCCTGTCGCCCCGGGCCGAATAGATTCCGTTGGCGCCAACAGCCGCCCCCGCTTCACCCTCGAACGACCCGGACCATTGCAGGGAATCGACCCAGCCCAGCGCCCCAACCCGCACGTTGCTCGTGACCAACTGACCAAACGAGATGGAGTCGGCGAGCATCGCGAGACTCAACGAGGGGCGCGTGCCGCCCATCCAACCGAAGGTGGCCGAGAGCGAGTGCAGCCGACCGCCTCGGAAGGTGAGATCACTGCCATCAGCGAAGCCGGACGCGACCAGCGAATCGAGCGACCCCGAGAGGGAGAAGTCGAGTCGCCCACGGCCCGCCAGTTCGGCCCCAGTAGAATCCGGCCCCAGTCCGAGCATCGCCACCAGCAGGGAGTCGAGCCCCTGCAGGCTGTCGAGCTGCGTCGTCAGCTCCATTCGCCCCTCGTGCGGGGCCACCCAACCCAACGTCCCGACCGAGCCCAGCCTGCCGCCGCGCCAATCGACGCCAAGCGTGTCGATGAGGATCAGGCTGTCGCGCACCGAAATCCGCGCTTCCGCCGTGTCGATCCGGAATGCGTCGAACCGCCCCGGGCCCATCGCCCCGGCGATCGATCCCTCGGGAGCCCGCAGCGTGTCGATGGAGCCGCCGATCAGGACTTCGCCCGCCAGGTCGGACGTCGGGCCGATGCCGCGGAGCGCATGCAGGTCGAGGTGCTGAAAGTCGATGAGAAGCGAGTCACCGCCCCAACGTGGAGGCATCACCGTCGCCGGACCCTGAACTCGCAGGTCGCCGATCTGGCCGCGCACGTTGGCGTCGAGATCCATCCGCTCCATCGTGCCGGCCAACCTGACCTGACCGGTGATCGAGCCCAGGCTGGGCAGGGTTGGGTATCCGGCGCGGATCCCCTCAAACGAGAGGGAGTCGAGCCGGAGGTCGCCATCGAACGCGGTGACCAGCGTCCGTGTGTCCAGACGCACCCAGCCGTCGACCACGCTCACCGGACGCTCCCCGTCCCAGTGCCGCATCCCGCCGGTAAAGAGGACATCCTTCCACGGTCCCTCAAGGGTGCCAGACAGGCTGGCGCGGCCCTGCAGCGTGACTGAGGGCGTCAGGAGCTGCACCGTGCGCAGGTCGATGTCGGAGGACGCCAGTGCGAAGTCCCTGAACGTCAATCCGTCGGCGTTCCCCGTGAGAATCCGTCCCTGACCCACGAAGCTGCTCGTGGCGCCTCCGGGAACACCAATGTCGGTGACCCGCACGTCGACCGAGAGCTGGAGATTGGAGAGCAGTCCCGTGCCGGCCACCTGTCCCGAGAGGCTGCCCCGAAGCGGGAGTGTGTCGAGATATGGGCGTGCGGCCTCCAGATCGAGGCGCTCGATCGCGAGATCCATGGCCCGCACCCCAAGCCCGCGGCGCACATCGGTGAGCACCACCAGCTGGCCGTCGATCCGGGTCGTATCATTCTCGAGATGGAGCTCCTGCAGATCGAAGCTGGCGCGATCCGCGTCCTGGGACTTCCCGACGACGACCGTGCTGCCGTGAAGCGCGGGAAAGTCGGGGGAGACCCACCGCAAATCCACCAGGTCCAGTTCGCTGAATTGCATGTTGAAATCGAGGAGCAAGGGCCCTGCGGGAAAAGTCACCACACCGGACCCCTGAAACCGGGATCCCGGCAGGGCACCGCGCGTGATTTCAAAGATGAGGCTGTCCTTATGGATGCGTGCGCGGCCCCGCACCTGCTGGACACGGACCCCGGGATCGCTCACCCGCACCCCCAGCGTGTCGATGACCATCGAGAGGGGATCGCGATTCGGCGTGCTGATCGTAAGGCGGTCCAGCCCGAGATCGAGACTGTCGAACCGTCGGATCAGTTCGAGACCCTCCGCCCCTTCCACAATGACTCGCCCAGGGAACGCGCGCTCAGCCGCCAACACTGAGTCGCGCGCACCGGCCCGGATCCGGGACGGGGGATTCCAGGGCAGGCGCAACGTGAGCGTGCCACCGTGAATTTCGAGATTATGAATTTCGATCAACGGCGGACGGCCGGTGCCGGTCCCCTCGCCGAGATGCAGGACTTCCTCGTAGTTCATCCGGCCGTTGCGGCGTCGAACCAGGTCGATGACCGGAGCTTCGGCGTGCACAGCGGAAAAGTCGAACCGCCCGGCCAGAAGATTCGGGAGCTGGTAGCTGACGTCGAGTCGGGGAAAGTCCGCTACCACGGCACCACTGCTGTCCTTCAGCACCACGCCGCGCAACGAAAGCCGGGTGAGGAAATTCCCCGATACCTGGCCGATGGTGAGGTGCCCGCGAAAGATCCGGTCGGAGAGGGAGGTGACGGTACGCGCCAGCAGCCGTCGGCCGGGGGGCGCCACCGTCAGCGCGGCCAACATGCCCACCACCAGCGCGACGGTACCGAAGCCGGTCACGAACACGATGTGGGCGAGTCGGCGGCGCATCAGAATGGCTGTCCGACGGCGAAGTGGAACACGAACCGATCGGGATTGCCAGCGGGGGTGTAGCTGTCACGGATCCTGACCACCGCATCATTCTGGCTCAGGTACAGGGCCCCTGGCTGCTGCGCATATCCGTTATAGCCAACGTCGAGGCGCACTGGTCCCAGAGGCGTGACGAGCCGGATCCCGACACCAGGCGTGACGCGAACCTCTGGCGTGTTTTGGTATCGATCCCAGAGTACCCCTGCGTCCACGAACGCCACCCACCGGAAGATGCGGCCCAACATGGGCGAAGGCATGCGCACCTCGACATTCCCGACGACGAGCGTGTTTCCGCCGATGGGCGAGTAGCTGATCGCCCCATCGGGTATCGGTGTATTCCCGGGATTGGTCGTATCGATCGCGATGGTGTCGTTGACGATCAGGTAGTTGATCGGTCCGAGACCGTTGAGTTGATAGCCGCGGACGTCGTTCGGGCCGCCGGCGTAGAACCGGTTGGCCGGTGGGATGTAGTTGGTCTCCTCCAGGGTGTTAAACGAGGTGAGTGGTGCCCACATCGCCCCCGCGCGCAGTCGGAAGCTCAACGCCATTTGACGGGAGAGCGTCCGATACCAGGCGCGGTTGGCCACCAGCTGGACGAACTGCTGGGATTCGCTCGAGCCGAGGAGCTGCGCGCTCAGCGTGGCCTGCACGGTCGTTCGGTGGCCACGCGTCGGGTTGATGGGGTTGTTCACCGACGGAAAGGTCGCCGAAGCGCTCAAGGCACCGAGTCCCTGGTCCGAACTCAGCTGGGCTATGTCCTCGGAACTGCATACCAGGAGGGACACGCAGAAACTCGCCGGGCTCGCCTGGGTGCTGCCATAGGTGTAGGAGTACGTCAGGGCCAACTTCGCCTCGCGGAGCGTCTCGCGGTTGAGGCTCAACCCGGCGCCGACTTCCTGCCGCAAGTACACGAGGTAGTCGGAGCGCCGGTCGGCGAACACGGTGGTCGTCAACGTATTGTGCGGTGAGAGGAACGCCGGCCGGCGGAGCGATACCGCCAGGCTGTAGTTCAGCTCGCTCGAGCCCAGCGTGTCCGGCTTGAGCTGCGAACAGAGGAATCCGTCCTGCATCCCCCAATCCGTCGGCGCGCCGACGCCGATCTTTGACAATCGGCCGCTGATGTCGAGAATACGTCCCCCGCCGGCGAAATTCCGGAACGCGATCCCGGCGCCGACGCGGAAGCAGTCGTCCGTCGCGTACCCGACACTGCCCCGTGCGCGCCGCGGCTTGCTCTCGGCGACCCGCACGGTGAGCGGCACGGACTCGGCGGCCGGGTCGTACGTCGCGCTGTCGATCCCAACGGCAGCGAAGCTATACAGCTCAGAGCGGTACAGGTTGCGCTGGCTCCGGTACAAATCCTCCTGCGAAAACTGCTGCCCGGGTCGCGTGGCCAGCAGCGAGCGCGCGACCTTCGGCGAGGTCCGTTCGGTGCCCGAGATGGTGATGCCACCCACATCGGAGCGCGGCCCGGTTTGCAGGTCGACGGCGGCGTTCGCGCTCAGGTCGGTCTTGTCCCGCTCAAAACTCTGGAAGGCGATCGCGTCCGGATAGCCTTGGTTTCGGAGACGGCGCACGAGTGTATCCGATGTCGCGTCGAGCAGGATCCGGCTGAACGGATCTCCTGCGCGGAGCGGAAGGTCTCGTGTCACGACCCCGGGCTTCGCGACGGAGTCGAGGCCGAGCACCTCGAGCGAATCAAGAATGACCGGCGGCCCTTCGTCGATCAGGAAGGTGATGTAGATGTCCTTCTCGGTCCGACGCACCGCGGTGTCGACCGCGACGTTCATGTAGCCGCTCTTCCGATAGAGCAGCGTGATGCGCAGGACGTCGCGATCGAACTCCAGCTGATCGAAGATGCGCTTTTCGCCGAGCCCGATCCAGCGCACGAGGCTGGCCCGGGCAAACCAGGACGAATTCGTCGTCGCAATGGCCGCCGCGAGTTGCATCGCGTCCAGCGCATGATTGCCCTTGAAGGACAACCCGCGAACGATCAACGGCTCGTCCTGCGCGCGGAGCGGCGCGACGGCCAGTAGCGTGGCAAGCACCGCGAGGAGCGCGCCTCGCGGCACGCTCACGCGGCGTCCCGTTCAGAGGTGGGGGCGCTCGTGATTGACGGCATGCTGTAAGATGCCTAGTTTCTTCACCTTACGCCACAGCGATCGAGCCCCCGGCTCCCCCCTCCATCCGGTGCCCGGA
>SPDF01000405.1 GCA_004525055.1 Gemmatimonadales bacterium
CACCGCGCATGAAGCCCAGCTCTCCTATCGCTCCGTCCGTCACCACTTCCGGCTGGACAACACCAAGGCGCTCGTCGCCGACATCGGCGGTGGGAGCCTGGAATTGGTGGGCGCTGTGGACGGCCTCGTCGAGCTCAGCCGATCGCTGCCGTATGGTGCGGTGCGGCTGACGGAGCAGTTCATCCCGGGCAAGCGGGTACCGCATCGCGAGGTGGGCATGCTCCGCAAGCACCTCGGTAAGCGCTTCGCGCGGCAGCTTCCCAAGCGGGCGTGGATCGGAGCCCGGATCATCGGCTCGGGCGGGACCTTCACGAACCTCGGCCGGATGGTGGTGGCGCGACGTGGCGGTGACCCCACCGAACCGGTACACGGCATCGAAGTCACGGTGGCCGAGGTCGAGCACCTGCTGGAATGGCTCTCCACACGGACCGCCGCACAACGCCGCAGCGTCCCGGGGCTCAATCCGGAGCGAGCCGACATCATTCTGGCAGGGCTCACGGTGGTTGCCGCACTCCTCGAACGCCTCGACGCCAGCAGTGTGACGGTCAGTGCCTACGGCCTGCGGGAAGGGCTATTGTGGGAGATGATCGGCACTTCGGCCGCCGCCGAACCGCCGGCCGATCCGATGCAGCTGGTCCGCGACTTCGCCGACCGCTGCCGTACCGACCGGCAGCACGTCGAACAGGTCCGGCTCCTTGCACTCTCGCTCTTCGATCAGATCGGCGAGGCGGTCGGCGGCACGGTGGAGGAGCGTGACATCCTCGAGGCCGCCAGCATCCTGCACGATGTCGGGCAACTCGTGAGCTACAAGAGCCATCACCGCCACAGCTACCAGTTGATCATGCATGCCGACCGCATCGGCCTCGGCGCTCGCGAACGGTCGCTGGTAGCGCTGGTCAGCCGATATCACCGCCGCCGCGGGCCGAAGCAGTCCGATCCGCCCTTCGCGGCCCTGACGCCCGATGACCAGGCGCTCGTCCGCCGAGTCGCGGGCCTGCTCCGGGTTGCCGATGGCCTGGACCGCGGACACACGGCAGTCGTCGATCAGGTCATGGCAGAGTTGACGCGGAAGAAACTGGTGCTGCGGATCACCCCGCGACGCGCCGGAGCCAACATGGCCCTGGAGGGATGGGCGGCGCGCCGCAAGGCGGACGTGCTGCAGAAAGTCATTGGCCGGAAGATCACCATCATCGCTTCACTCGCCCCGGCGCCCAAGCCGAGGAAGCGCCCTACTCCCCGTAAGGCACCCAGACGTTCTTGATCTGGGTCGCATGACGAAGGAACCGCTCCCCCTCGCCCTGCGCGGAGACATCCCACCGGATCTCGCTGCCGTGGTGCACCCAGGTCTGCTTCAGGTTGCCTGCAGAAAGCCGCTCCACCTCCGCACTTCCTGCCGCTGAACCCCAGTACCACATCGCGTCAACGTCGTCGTGTGCCGCCAGCACCGCGGCGAGTTCCTCGCGGGGCCCCGTCACGATGTTGAGTGCGCCCCCAGGCAGGTCGGAGGTGTCGAGCACCTGGTAGAGGTCGGTGGCCAGGAGCGGCCACCGTTCGGATGGCACCGCCACCACAGCGTTCCCCATGGCGAGCGGTGGAAGCGTTGCCGAAAGAAAGCCAAGCAGCGGCCACTCTTCCGGACACACGACCGCCATCACGCCCAGTGGCTCCGGCATCGCGAGCGTGACGTTGCGGATCGGGGTGTGGTGGACGCGCCCGTCCCACTTGTCCGCCCAGGCGGCGTAGCTGAAGAGTCGCGAGAGTGACAGATCGAGTTCCTCGCGGGCCTGCCGCTTGGACCGACCGGTCAGGCTCACAATTCTCTCCACAAATTCATCGCGGCGGGCAGCCAAATTCTCGGCCACAAAGAAGAGGACCTGCGCACGGAGATGCGCCGTCGCCCGGCCCCAGCCGCGGGCCGCATGCGCCGCTTCGACGGCGTTGCGGATGTCCTTCCGGTTGCCATGCCCCACCTCACCCGCCACCACGCCCGACGCGTCGTGAACCGACAGGCTATACCCGGAGTCGGGACGCACCTGCGCGCCACGAATGTAGAGTTTGGAGGTGCGGTCGATGGGCGGGGACGCGGGGACGCGGGAAAGCAG
>SPDF01000208.1 GCA_004525055.1 Gemmatimonadales bacterium
CCAACCGCAATGTAGGTGATCGACGCGGCGGCCAAGGCACCTACCGGAGCCCCGATCAGCGCGCCGGCGAGTGTCCTGGACTTCGTCCCGACGGACACCTCCACCCCCGTGGCGGCGGCTCGTGCCACCGAGGCCGTGTCGAGAGGCGCCGTGAGCACTCGCATCGTGCTCGTATCGGCAGAGAGGAAGGTGCCGACGATATCGTCCCCCTTCTCCAGCTTCACACGGACTCGCCGACCTGGCGCCAGCCCGGTGGTGTCTTGCTGCGCTTGTGAGAACGAGGGGAGTGCGAGAAGACAAACGGTGAGGACGAGCATGGAGCGCGTCATGGGGCACCTCCAGTGGGTCGTTCGCCGCAAGCACGCGCGGACGATCGCGTCCCACTGGGCACCCTACGACATCGGTTGCCAAGAGACCTTGAACGTTTGATGAAGGAGTGATCAGACGACGCCGACGACAGAACTCCGCCGCTCGAAGAGCAGTACATCCCGCCACCAGCCCTTCATCTGGCCCAGCCGCTCGCGGCGGCCGATCAATCGGTACCCTGCCCGTTGGTGCAGGGCGACACTGACGGTGTTCTCCGGGAAGATGCCGGCCTGCAGAGTCCAGATGCCCTTCTGTTCGGAAGCGACGCTCAGCCCCTCGAGCAGGGCGAGTCCGACGCCCTTGCCGCGCGCAGCCGCGGCGACGTACACCTGCACCTCGGCGACGCCACCATAGACGCAGCGGTCGGACACGCCGCTCAGGGCCGCCCAGCCGAGAACCTGCTCACCCTCGACGGCGGCCAGGCGGCAGGCGGCGAGGTGCCCCGCGTCCCACTCCTCCCAGCTCGGCGCGTCGCTGTTGAACGTGGCGTGGCCGGTGGCGATCCCCTCGCGGTAGATCTCGGCGACGGCGGGATAATCATTGGGGGTCATGGGGCGGAGGAGCATGGAAGAAGGCGGGGATTTCACCTCACCCCCTGACCCCCTCTCCACCATGTGGAGAGGGGGAACATCTGTCTACGCGCCATAGCGCGCCACCAACGCTGCACCGAGGCCGAGCGCCAGCGCCAGCGGCGAGTAGTACCGCGTGTCCATCCGTGCGAACGCGGTGCCCCGCACCCGCTTGAAGATGCCGACGTAGCGGAACTCGCCGATGGCGCGGAGGACGAAGGCCGCCGACAGCACCCAGCAACCCGGCACGACGAGGGCCACGGGTATGAGTTCGCGGCCGAGGCCGACGCGCTGGGTCAGGAGCAGCGCGGCGACGAAGAGGAGCCCGGCCACCGCGAGCGTCGAGGCGGGGCCCGGCCGGAACATCGGCTGCCCATCCTCCCGTTCGGGGATGGCCTGCGCATGGCCGATGCGAATGCCCAGCGCCCATCCGATGTGGAGGAGGCTCAAGACGAAGAAGGCGAGAGCCAGCATGATGGCCACAATAGTCATTTCTTTTCTACCCAACCGCCATCCTGCCCCGCCGCCCCACTCTCTGTCACCTCTGGATTCTCTACCGACAGCCGCTGCACTTGCCGCGCGCGCATCATCTTGATGAACGGCAGGCTGAACACCGGGTCGAAGTCGGTACCCGACTTCTCCTCGAGGTAGCTGAGCGCCTTTTCGGACGTCCATGCATCCCGATAGGGGCGGTGGGTGCAGAGGGCGTCGTACACGTCGCAGACATGCACCAGGCGGCTGGCGTAATGGGTATCGCGCACGAAGTGGAAAGCGGGATATCCCCCGCCGTTGAGCATGATGTGGTGCTCGTACGCCACCACCGCCGGCACCTCGAGCCGGACGTCGCGGTCGAGGATCAGCTTGGCCCCCTCCTTCGGGTGCGCCTTCATGATGGTGAACTCCTCGTCGGTGAAGCCGCCCGGCTTGATCAGGATCTCGCGGGGAATCTTCACCTTGCCGAGGTCGTGGAGGAGTCCGGAGACGCCGAGGACACGCAGTTCCCGCCCGCTGAAGCCGAGGTACTCGCCGATGGCCATGGCGAGCACGGAGACGTTGGTGGAGTGCGTTGTGGTGTACTGGTCGAACTCCTTCAGCTGCAGCAGCGGGAGGATGATCTCGGACTGGCTGTGCATGGCAATAGCGAGGGAGCGCACCACCGTCTCCGCCTCGAGGAGCGGGAGCTCGCCGGTGCTCTGCACATGGTTGTGCATCCACTGAATCGCTTCGACGTCGTCGCGGAGCGAGTACGCGATGGTGGCGGTGGCCAGCGTCGCCTCGGTGGCCTCGAGCGACTCGCCGGTATCGAGCGCCAGGGTGCCGTAGCGGATGCCGGTGGCGCGCATGTGTCGCACCTCGGCGGTGTCCATCGCCTCGCCGCGGCTCCGCTGGAAGGTGTCGTGGAGAAACTGCTCGTAGTCCTCCCGAGTCACCGTCGTGTCAATTTCCAGTCGTTCGATGCCCACCCCGGCCAGCCGCGTCGCCCAGTCCCAGTCCTTCAGCTCGCGCACCACGCGCCGCTCGTGGACGACGTCACCCCCGATAAAGGAGAACTTGAGCCGCTCAGTGTCGGCGAGGAGGTCCTGCAACTCCTGGAAGGACTCGTCGAGCACCCGTTCGCGCGCGGGATGGCCCGGGTTGTAGAGTCCCATGGTGGCCATCACCTGGCCCAGCGAGGTGAGGAACTTCACGGGGCTGCTCATGCCAGCCCCGCCGCGCTGCGGATATCGGGGGCGGCGTTACGGCCGGCCAGGCTCATCACGACCTGCACCTCGGGGTGGCGGGCCCAGGTGGCGGCCAGTCCGCGGAGCGCGGCCAGCATCTCGGGGCTGGGCTGGTTGAGCCGGGTGCGCCGCCACCACTTCTTCTTGGCCAGGACCTGTTTCAGGAGCAGGTCACGGGCGCGAGCGCTGCGGAGCGTTCCGAAGACCCGGATCGCGAGCACGCGCAGGTCCTCATCGTCGTGATCCAAGATCTTGGCGAGCGACGGCTCTGCCGCGGGGGGGCACCCGTCGAGGGCGGCCGTGAGCCCGAGCCGCATGACGGCGTCGTCTGCGTCGCTGAGGCTCAGCACCAGGCCCTCGGGTCGCAGCTCGGGGCGCTGGGTCCCCTGGATCATCAGCTTGAGGGCCTCGCGACGCACCCGCGCTTCCTCGGACGTGGCATAGATCTGCGGATCGAACTTGGCGGGCCACTCCGGCAGCGCCGCGAGCACGATGAGAATGTTGCGCTGCACGAACCACTCCGCGCCTTCCAGCCGATTGACCGCGGGCGGCCCGACGGCATCACCGAGGGAGGTCAGGGCGTTGAGCAATCGGTGGCGCATGGTGCGGGATTCGGTGGTCGCGAGCGCGTCCAGCATCGGTCCGATCGCGAACTTCCCCACCATGTCGAGGATACGTTCGACCGAATCGAGGTGCTCGTCACCCTGCTCCAGGATGCCGCTCATCAGCTCCGGCTCGGCCAGCCTGACCCAGATCGTCTCCGCCGCCATCGAGTCACCCGGGGCGTTGTCCAGGCTCGCGACCAGCTCATCGAGCTGCCCGGCTTCGATCATCTTGCCTACCGCTGTCCAGACGGCCTCGCCGACCACATTGAGCTCGAGCGCCATCTGCAGGATCCGCGGCGCCTCCCCCAGGTGGTCCACCTCCGGCTCGGTTGCCTCGTGCGCCTCGGAAGGCAGCGAAAGCTGATCGAGCACCATCGTGTAGTTGTCGGGGTTGGGGTCGTCGAGGGTCCAGTCGTTCAACAGGTCGTTGACGGCGTTGCGAAAGGTCTCGTCGGCATTGGCGCGCACAGTTGTCTGCCCCTGGTCGGCGTGGTCGGCCAGCTTGGTCAGCATGCGAAGGAGGGAGTGCGAAATCGTCTGCTGCTGCGCGGACGCCGCCGCCTGCACCAGGGCGAGCACCGCCTTGACCGGCAGGCTCGATGCGAAGTCGGCCACGAAGTTCTGGCGGGTCGCCAGATCGCCACCCACGGTCATGAGGCGGGTGACGGTCTCCTGATCGAGCGAGGAGAG
>SPDF01000154.1 GCA_004525055.1 Gemmatimonadales bacterium
ACGGCGGGAGCCGCCTCCGGGACAGACACCACCACACGGTGGTTACCGAACGAGTCTGCTATCCATGTGCCCGAGCGATATGGATAGGATTGGGCGGCAGCCGGGCGCGGCGCGAGTGCTGCGATCAAGGCGGCCAGGGACGCGCATCGGATCCAGAACTGGTTCGGAGACTTCATCGGTTCCCTCATCCGCAGATGGCCGCCCGCGAGGACCACCGCGCGCGAAACGTCCCGGCGACCGTATCGCCGGAAAAGGTGAGTCGGTACGATCCCAGGAGGCTACCGTCCTCCTGGGGGGCGCCAAATTCCACCGTACCCCGATTGGTGGTCGCGCACTCGCCCCCGGGCTGGCACCGGAGGGCGATCCCGGAGCCTCCCTCCACTCGGCCGAACTCGACCCGGCGGGCCGACAACCGTGCCCCTGGCTCGTAGATGATCAACTGGAGATAGGGTGGCGCCGGGGGGAGCGTATCAATATCCGAGGATTCCGACAGGAAGATCGAGGTGGCGGGGCCATCATAGGGTGCACAATCGGCGACGGCGACCCCTTGAGACAGGGGCCCGGCTACAGACAGGGGACGCTCTCCCGGGTTTCGCTTGGCGATGGAGGCATTGAGCACGCCGGCGAAGGAGACCCAGACGAGATAGGGAACCAGGAGCCAGCCGGCCAGCGGCCGGATCCGACGAAAGGCGATCAGGGCACCGAGAATCACAACCCAGAGGACCACAAGCTCGGCCAGAGCGAGGTCGGGCCTATGCCAATGGAAGAAGAGCCACGACCAGAGGGCATTGAGTGCGAGCTGCAGGCCGAAGAGGAGAAACCCAACCCGGCCAGCTCGGGTCCGGCGCCCCTCCCACGCCAGCGCCGCGGCAATTCCCATCAGGATATACAGAGTTGTCCACACCGGTCCGAAGATCCAGGAGGGAGGATTCCATGCAGGCTTGTTGAGGGAGTTATACCACTCACCCGGCGCCGCCGCGAGGCCGCCGACGGCCCCGGCCAGCAGCGCCACGACCACCCAGGCAAGCACCGTCCGCGGCTTGGTACTACGCGAATTGATCAGCGGATCCCCCATAATGACAAACCTTCTAATACATTGCTGCTAAATTGTTTATCGAGTTACACATAAAGTTATGTATCACTAGTTTGTCACGCCGGCACGCCCGGTCGACTGCGTCCCTCGCCGAGGTCACAACGGTTTGGTGTGCTCGCGCGTAACAGGCAGGTCACCCACCTGATCACGGAGGCACCATGCGGTTCAGAAGCATCGCTTCGGCAGCAGTCCTGGCCCTCGGACTCGCCGCCGTACCAACTCTCTCAGCCCAGACCCCCGGCACCCCACCCCCCGGCGGCCAAGGCCAGCGCGGCGGCGCCGGCCGGATGCAGGCGATGGCGCTCCAGGGGATCACCCTGACCGCTGTCCAGCAGGCCAAGGTCGACTCGATCACCGCCAAGACGCGGGCGCAGATGCCGGCGGTGACACCGGGCACGCCGCCGAGCGACGCCGACCGCGCGAAGATACGGAGCCTCTCGATGGCCTCAGTTCAGGAGGTCCGGAGCGTTCTGACCCCCGACCAGCAGGCGATCTACGACAAGAACGTCGCGCAAATGCAGCAAATGATGCAGCAGCGGATGCAGGGTGGACCGCCGCCGGCGGCTCCAGCGAAGCCAGAGTAACCGGGGCTAGTCACCCGGCTTCATCCGGAACTGAAGCGCCCCGGACGGGCAGCGGCGGACCTGTTCCGCCACTCGCTCGGCCGGGGCGTTTTCCGGCCGGATCCACCGCTTGAGCTTCACGTCGAACACGGTCGGGAGCCCCCGTATACAATCTGCCGCGTGAATGCAGACATTCGGGTCGAAGGAGACCACCACCCCACCTCCCTCATACATCTGTAGCCGCTTCGGCATCCCTGTCACCTCCAGGTCACGACTTCGTTGAGCGGCTTTCGGACGATGTCAGGCACTCTGGCGTCCGCCGCCGGAAACCCCACCACGAGCAGGAGCATCGCCTTTTCCCGAGCCGGTCGTTCCAGTAGTTCGTTCAGGAAACCCATCGGGCTTGGCGTATGTGTCAGCGTCACGAGCCCGGCGTGGTGCAGGGCCGCGATGAGCATGCCCATGGCAATCCCGACCGACTCCTGCACATAGTAGTGCGTGAGCCGACTGCCGTCTGGGCGCACACCATATCGCTCGGCAAAGACCGCAATGAGCGCCGGCGCGACGTCGAGGTATTCCTTTACCTCGTCCGTCCCCAGCGGTGCGAGCGCCTCGAGCCACTCAGCCGGCGCGGTGGCGTAAAACTCCCGCTCTTCCCGCTCCGCCGCCTCCCGGATGCGGTGCTTGAGCGCTGGGTCGCGCACCACCACGAAGTGCCAGGGCTGGATGTGGGCGCCGCTGGGCGCGGTCGCCGCCGCCCGCAGACAGTCCTCAAGCACGCCGTCGGGAATGGGGCGATCGCTGAACTGTCGCACCGTGCGCCGGCGGGCGAGCTCATCGGCGAATTCCCTGCCCCGCAATTGCATCGCTTCCGGCTCGAGCGGGTGCCAGGTCGTCAGGGGTACGAATCGCGGCTCGGCCGCCACTAGTCTGACTCCGCCTTGAACGCCGGATTCTCGATGACACCGAAGATGTTCCCGAACGGGTCACGCACGGCGCCGATCATGACCCCATGGTCCGCGAGGGGTTCGAAGGGAGCCGCTCCCAACTCGATGAGGCGCTTCCACGCAGCCTCGGCGTCGGGCACTCCCCAGTACGCTACCCCCGCCGGCGTCCGGTCGGCCTCGGCACTCTCGTCGGGGAGAAGGCCGAGTTCGTACCCTGCCACGGTGAACCCGACGTAGTACGGTTCGTCAAAATAGGGGCCGAAGCCGAGCACCTCGGTATACCAGGCCTTTGCGGCCGCCAGATGCTTGGTCGTGTACACCGCGGTCCGGAGTCCAAGAAAGTGTTTCATCGATTACCCCTCCCGTGGGGGCGGTTCACAGTGGCAGTGCACCTAGTGGTCAACGCCAAACATCGCGAGGTACTGTCGAACTTCGCCGAGGACAAAGTTCTGGCGGGCGACCATATCACGGAGCGGGATCTCTGCCGCCCGTTGGAGGGAGTCGGTCGTCCAGAGGATGAGGGTCGTGTCGCGGAAGAGGTACTGCGAGACGGGGCCCCGCACTACCTCGAGACGCCCGCCCACGAAGTAATACTCGGTGCGGCTGTCCATCACCCCGGCGCCGTTTGGCTCGGTGACCGTCAGCTTGACTGCACGGCCACTGTCCGCCCAGAGCGAGAGCACCCGGGGCTGCCACCCGCGGGCCTCCGGCTGGAGTCGGCGAGTTTGAGGCTCGAGTGCTCCGGTGAGACCGTCGATCGAGTCCGCCACCTGCCTCGCCCGCTCAGGACTCGGCGCGGAATCGGGTTCCGGGATCGCCTCCGCCGTCCGACAGGCGCTGAGGAGCACCTGTCCACCCCGCTCCAGCCGTGCTTCGCCCCCCTTCGTGTGGAGGGTGTAGCGGCCATCGCTGAATCTCACCCCCGACGCCGCCCGCTCCGGGTACAGCCGGACGGTTCGATCAGGCGGGAGGTGCAATTCGGCAAACCGGGGCCGGAATGCGACGACGATCGCGTCTCCACCGGGGCAGAGGTACGTCGTGGGGGCGACGGGCCGGGAGCAGGCCGCAATCGTCAGCAGGGTGGCGGTCATGGCGGACCGGAGGGGGGGCAGATGTCCTCCAGCGTGCGGAGCGGGTGGGAGATTGAATACCTTTCGCAAGATCACGCCCCACGGGCGGGGCGGCAAGGACCTGACTGGAGGCATCTCGTGCATCGCATACCCTTCGTGCTGACCCTCCTTGCCCTCGGCGTGTCCCGCCTCGGCGCCCAGAGCCCTGAGGACCAGACCGCGGCCTCGCTGCGCACCATCACCGAATCGGTATCGAGTGCCCGATTGGAGTCCACAGTCCGGGCCCTCGTCGGCTTCGGCACGCGCCACACGTTGAGCGACACCCTCTCCCCCACCCGGGGGATCGGAGCTGCCCGGCGCTGGATTCGGGCCGAGTTCGAGCGAATCTCGGCGGCGTGCGGCGGCTGCCTGGAAATCCAGGAGGTCTCCGAGGTCTTCGAGGGACTGCCCCGGGTCCCGGGGCCGACCAACGTCGTGAGCATCGTCGCCATCCAGCGCGGCACCAGCGACCCGCACCGATACGTCCTCCTGAGCGGCGACATCGACAGCCGGGTCTCCGACATCATGAACGCGGTGGATTCCAGTCCCGGAGCCAACGACAACGCGACCGGTGTCGCCGCGGTCCTGGAGTCGGCCCGGGTCCTCTCCGGGCATCGGTTCCGTGGGTCGATCGTCTATGCCGCGCTCTCGGGCGAGGAAAACGGCCTGTTGGGCGGGAAGACGCTCGCCGCCTTGGCCCAGGCCGAGGGATGGCGGATGACTGCCGTGGTCAACAACGACATGATCGGCAACGTCAACGGTGGTGACGGCGTCCACGACACGACCACGGTGCGGGTCTTCTCCGAGGGCACGTCGCCGATTGAGAGCGACTCGGCCCGCCGTGCGCGCCGCTACACCGGTGGCGAGGTGGACGGTGCTTCCCGCCAACTGGCGCGGTACATTAAGGCCACGGCCGCGACGGCCCTCCCCGAGCTCGACGTCTGGTTGATCTATCGGCTGGATCGGTTCGGGCGTGGCGGGCAGCACCGTCCATTTGCCGATCTCGGCTTCCCCGCGGTGCGGCTGATGGAAGCGCACGAGAACTACACCCGGCAGCATCAGGACATCCGTGTGGAGGGTGGTGTGGCCTATGGGGACGTGATCGAGGGGATCGACTTCCACTATGCCCGAAAAGTGACGGCGCTCGACGCTGCGGTTCTGGCCTCGCTCTCGTGGGCGCCGGAAGCTCCGGTCGGGGTCCGCCTGCGCGGGGCGGTGCAGCCGGCGGCGACGCTCAGCTGGCTGCCCCCAGCCGACTCCGTGGCCGTCGCAGGGTATCGGGTGTATTGGCGCCGCACCGACTCTCCCACCTGGGATCATTGGAAGGATGTCGGAACGACAACAAGCCATCAGTTCGATGGCTTGGTCGTGGACAACTGGTTCTTCGGCGTGGCGAGCGTCAGCCCCGAAGGGTTCACCAGTGTGGTGGC
>SPDF01000246.1 GCA_004525055.1 Gemmatimonadales bacterium
GCGGCCTGTTCCTTCTCCTGCTCCTTGTCCTTCTCGCGGTCCGCGCCGTCCTGCTCCTCCTCCTCGGGCTCGAGCAGTTCGAGGAAGGGATTGACGAGCAGCTCCTGTTTCAGGTGCTGCTGCAGGTCCATCATCGGCATGTAGAGCATGTCCATCGCCTGGTAGAGACGCGGATTGATGCGCAGTTCCTGCCGTTGGCCGAGGTGCTGCGAGAGTCCTGTTTTCACGCGACGGTCTCCAATCGGGCCCTGAGCCTGGCCGTCAGGGTGGGCCCCAGGTAGAGCTGGGCGACCCGCTCGTCGAAGACGAGTTCGGGTACGGTACCGGCAGCCTGGACTTTTCCTTCGAAGAGGATATATGCCCGGTCCACGATGTCGAGCGTCTGCTCGACGTTGTGGTCGGTAATCAGCACGCCGAGTCCGCGGTGGCGGAGCCCGGCCACGATGTTCTGGATGTCGTGCACCGCAATCGGATCCACGCCGGCAAACGGTTCATCGAGGAGCATGAACTTCGGCTCCGTCACCAGCGCCCGGGTGATCTCGAGCCGGCGCCGCTCGCCCCCGCTCAGCGAGTAGGCCATGTTCTTCCGCAGGTGCTTGATGGACAACTCGTCGAGCATCTGTTCCAGGCGTTCGAGGCGCTCCGTCCGCGAGATCGGGAGCATCTCGAGGATGGCCAGCACGTTCTCCTCGACGGTGAGCCGCCGGAACACCGACGGCTCCTGCGCCAGGTATCCGAGCCCGCGCCGCGCCCGCTGGTACATCGCGGCATGGGTCACGTCCTCGCCGTCGAGCACCACGGTGCCGGCATCGGGCTGGATGATGCCGGTGAGGCAGTAGAAGGTGACCGTCTTCCCGGCGCCATTGGGGCCGAGGAGTGCGACGATCTCGCCCTGCTGCACCCGCACCGTGACGTTGTCGACGACCCGTCGCTGCCGGAAACTCTTGCAGAGGCCGGTCCCCTCGAGGACGCTTCCCTCCCCCACGGGGGTGGCTCCGCCGGCTTCGTGCCGGTCGTGACCTTCCTGGGCCGCGGCGAGGAGGTGTGCCAGCGCGGCGCTCCGGTCGGCCACGGCATCTGGCCACCAGCGTGAGGTGGCTCGCACGACAGCCCAGCCAGCCCCGCTTTCGTCGGTGATCCAGCCCCCATCCGCCAGTCTCGGCAGGACCGACTCCGTCAGGCTCTCGCGCAGCTGCTCGCCGCTGAGCTCGGACCGTGGCAGTCCGGGAATCGTCTCGACCGCACTCAGGAACGTGCTGCGATAGGCCATCACCAGCTGGTCGAGCGGGACGGACCCATCGGTGTCGGACCCGTGCACCAGCGCCGCGAGTGCCAGCGAGAGCGACGCATCGCGCTCGGCGAGCAGCCCAACCCAGTCGGGACGGGTCACGGTTGCACCGCCGGCGTGGAGTCGGCCGGCGCCGGGACGGTCGTGGAATCCACGGGGGCGGCAGCCGTGTCCGGCGCGGCGGGCTTCGGCTGCAACTGGACGCCGTCCACCTGCCCGAGGATCTCGACGCGCTCCACGCCGGTCTTCGGTCCGTCGGCCATCTCGACCAGGATCTGGTGTCCCCGGGCGTAGTTGAGCGAGGGGACCAGGGGCGTTGCCGGGTCGAACACCCGATAGAAGGCGCTCGCGTTCCCCCACGCCTCGACCCGGTGGACCACCGTCTTCGTCTTCCCCTCGACCTCCGTCTTGGCGAACCGCGCCGTCACCGTGTCGCCGCGGAGCCAGTCACGGTTGGCCGCGGTTGTATCCTCGCCGCTGGCCACCCATGCCTTGCCGAAGGCTCGGGCCTCGGTGAGCACCTTGCCCGGCGAGTCCAGCGCGAGGGAATCCGCGGTGATTTCGTACGTGGTGGAGACGGCGTGCGGCCGGACACCGGAACCCCAGGCAAGGGTCTGTTCGAGCACGCGCGCGTTCACGTCGAGGCCGATCGTGTCGGCCACGAGGGTCCAGTCGGCGCTGACCGCCCTTCCGGCACTATCGGCCTGCACGTAGGTCAAATCGTTTTGCTCCAACTGGAGATTGATTCGGTCGCCGAAGAGCGAGAACGGATCCTGACCGAGACCGTCGATCTGGGCGCCGCGAATGAGCGCGCCGTCCTGCCCGGCCCCGGTGTCGATCCGCATCGAGTCGGCGCTGGCCGCCACGTCGCTGCGATTGATCGTGACCCGCCCGCCGGCCCAGAGGCGATCCTCGCCCTTCATCCGGATCCGGTCCCCGACAATCACGTACGGCTCCTGCACCGCGCCGGTCGAATCGTGCGGGACGTAGTCGATGGTCGGGCGACCGTTGGCGTACACCTCCACCACTTCACGCTGGCCGGGAATGATCCGGTAGTAGTCAAGCGACGGCCCCCGCAGGGTGGATCCCCCGGTGCTGCGGGTGACGACGTTGCCGCGGGCTTCCCACCGTTCGCCGGCTCGGCGGTAGGTCCCGTTGTCGGCGGTCATGACCATCGACGAGTCTTCATAGCGGACATGGCCGATAAACTCGACGATCTGTCCACCGTAGGAGGCGATACTGTCGCTCCGCATCCGGATCGATGTGCCGTCACACCACAGCCGGACGTCGCCACCCGCGAAATAATTGTCCTGCCCCGCGGTGTAGCTTCGGTCGGCATGTTCCAGCCTGATCCGGCACCGCTCGCCCTGCCCTTGGTCCTGACCCTGCGCGGCGTGAGGCGCCAGGGTGGCGGCGACAGCCACGGCGGCGCCGACCAGGAGGGTGCGCACCTCATTGCCCCGGGAGGACGATGCCCTCGTCCGCTCGGCCGCGGGCGTTGGCCGTCTGCATGCGCTGGAATGCCGGATCCGAGGTGAATCCGTCACCCTCGAGGTGATTGGATCCCTGGTCGTAGGTGTAGAACACCTCCGACGAGATCTCGTTCTTCCCCGGGTCATAGTGGAGCTGTTCGCTCTTGAGGGTTCGCGTACCGTCGGCAGAACGCACCACGACCTTTCCTCGGCCCTCCATGACCCCGGTCATCGTCTGGTAGGTTCCCTCGTTCGACGTCAGGGTCGAGGTCGGCGCCCCGTCCTTGTCGTAGAACGTGACCGTGACCACCAGGAGCTCGAAGGTCTGCGAGCCCTCGTAGTAGTAGGCGGTGTCCGCCTCGACGAGACTCTTCTGAACGCCATCGCGCGTGATGATGTGCCGCACCTGGATCAGCGTCTGGTCGGCGGTATCCGCCGCGGTCAGCAGCACGCCGGGACGCGCGCCCGTGTCGCTGCATGCGGCGGCGATGGCCACGCCGGCCAGGACCAGCACCGCGCGAAGCACCGACGCGCTCTTCATCCGGCCCCGGCGCGCATCAGGTCGTGCAGGTGGATGACGCCGGTCAACTGCCCGGCCTCGTCGAGCACCGGCATCGCCATGATGCCGTGCCGTTCCATGCGGCCGAGCACCGCCGCGGCGAGCTCGCCCGATACGGCGGACTTCGGCGTGCGGGTCATCACGTCGGACGCGAGGCCGTCCAGAAAACC
>SPDF01000424.1 GCA_004525055.1 Gemmatimonadales bacterium
CGGGCGCGTGCGCGCCCTCTTCGACGAACGCGGCAAGACCATGACCTCCGCCGGCCCGTCGATGCCGGTCCAGATTCTCGGCTTCGACGGCGTGCCGGCGGCCGGTGACTCGTTCCTGGTCGTGGCCGACGCCGCCGAAGCACGCGAAATCGCCCAGAAGCGCCAGCGCCTCGAGCGTGAGGCCCAGAACCGCCGCGGTCAACGGGGCGGCACGCTGGAAGACTTCAGCCGGGCGCTCCAGGAAGGGCAGGTCTCCACACTGCCCATCATCATCAAGGCCGACCAGGGCGGTCCCGCCGAAGCCCTCGCCGACGCGCTGGCCCAGCTCAGCACGCCGGAAGTCCGGGTCGAAGTGGTGCACCGCGGCGTCGGCGCCATCAGCGACAGCGATGTGCTGCTCGCCAAGGCATCGGGCGCCATCATCCTCGGCTTCCACGTGCGGCCCGACTCCAACGCCCGCGCATCGGCCGAGCGGGAGCAGGTCGATATCCGCACCTACCGCGTCATCTACGAGGCGGTGGACGACATCCGCAAGGGACTCGAGGGGCTGCTCACGCCGGAAGAGCGCGAGACGATCCTCGGCGAGGCCGAGGTGCTCCAGGTGTTCAAGGTCAGCAAGGTGGGCACCATCGCCGGGTCCATCGTGCGGAGTGGCATGGTCCAGCGCGGGGCCAAGGCCCGCGTGGTTCGCGATGGCGTGACGGTGTACACGGGGGCGTTCTCCAGCCTCAAGCGATTCAAGGACGACGTCAAGGAAGTCCGCGAGGGGCTCGAGTGCGGTATCGGCATCGAGAACTTCAATGACGTCAAGGTCGGCGACCGGATCGAGGCGTTCCTGCTCGAACAGATCAAGCGGACCCTCGAGCCGAGTGCCTCCGTCGGGGCAGCGTAACCGATGAAGGGGTCATCGCGGCGCCCGGAGCAGGTGGCCGAGAATATCCGACAGGTGGTGGCGGACGCCCTCACCCGGGACATTCGCGACCCGCGGGTCGGATTCGTGACGCTCACCAGCGTTATCGTGACCGCCGACCTGTCGCACGCGAAGATCCGGGTCAGCGTGCAGGGCGACGAGGATACCAAGCTCCGCGCGCTCGAGGGGCTGCGGAGCGCCTCGGGGTTCCTCCGGACCCGGGTCGCCAAGGCGCTCACGACGCGAACCGTGCCGGAACTGCACTTCGAGCTCGATCGCGGGCTGGAGCACGCCGCCCGCATCAACGAAGTGCTGGCGTCGCTCAAGCAGGAGGCGCAGGACTGACCGGCGCGCTCCTGATCGACAAACCCGTCGGCCCCACGTCGCATGACGTCGTGGCGCAGGCGCGCCGGATCCTCGGGGAGCGATCGATCGGGCACACCGGCACGCTGGATCCATTCGCCAGCGGCTTGCTGCTGCTCCTGCTCGGGAAGGGAACGCGGACGACCCGCTTCCTCGACGGACTTGCCAAGACCTACCTGGCGACGGCGCGGCTCGGTCAGCGGACCGCAACCGACGACCGGACGGGTGAACCGCTCGGTGGCGCGTTCGAGGGGGAGCTACCGGATCGCGATCGTATCGCGCAGGCACTTACAGGTTTTGTCGGCGCGCAGGCACAGACCCCGCCGGCGTATTCGGCCAAGAAGCAGGATGGGGAGCGGGCCTATATGCGGGCCCGGCGCGGGGAGGCGGTGGAGCTCGCGCCGGCGACGGTCACCGTGTACACGGCGGAGCTGCTGGCGGTGCAAGGCGCCGACGTGACCTTTCGCGTCACGGTGAGTACCGGGACCTACATCCGGGCCATCGCCCGGGATCTGGGCGAGGCGCTCGGGACCGGCGCGCACCTGACGGAGTTGCGGCGGGAGTCGATCGGCAGCCTCCAGGTCGAGAACGCCATCCCGCTCTACGACCTGGCACCGGACACACCGCTCTGGCCGCTGGGAGCGGTGCTCAGCCACCTGCCGCGTGTCGTGGTCGATGACGCCGGCAGGACGGACATCAGCCATGGACGCCCGGTGCGCGGCGCGATGA
>SPDF01000016.1 GCA_004525055.1 Gemmatimonadales bacterium
CGGAACGCGAGGATGCCCGCCATCTTGAACGACATCTCGTTCGAGTCCACATCGTGATATGACCCGTCGTAACACTCCACCTTGAAGTCCACCACCGGGTACCCGGCCACCACACCCCGCTCCGCCGACTCCTGGATGCCCCGATCCACCGCCGGGATGTATTTGTTGGGAATCACACCGCCTACGATCTTATCCACGAATTCGTAGCCGGAGCCCCGGGACAGCGGCGCGATGCGGATCTTGCAGTCGCCGTACTGGCCACGACCGCCGCTCTGCTTCTTGTGCTTCCCCTGCCCTTCTGCCTTCCCCTTGAACGTTTCCCGGTACGCGATGCGCGGCCGCGTCAGGTCGGCGTGGACGCCGTACCTCTGGGTGAGCCGGCCAAGGAGGATCTCGAAGTGCCGCTCCCCCATCCCGTGGATCAAGGTCTGGCGGAGTTCGGAGTTGTACTCGAAATGAAAGGTCGGGTCCTCCTCGTGCAACTTGTGGAGGCCTGCCGCGAGTTTGTCCTCCTCTCCGCGCTGCTTGACCACGACGGCCGCGGACGCCACCGCCTCCGGAAACGGAATCGGCGAGAGATGCACCGGCGCATCCCGGAGACAAAAGGTGTCGCCGGTGTGGGTGTCCCGAAGCTTGGCGACGGAACCGATATCGCCGGCGTGCAGCTCACTGACTTCGGTGCGCTCCCGGCCCTGCTGCACCGAAAGGTGGTTCAGTTTCTCAGCCACCTCGTGCTCGGCATTCCAGACTTCTGCGCCGGACTTCAGCTTGCCCGTATAGAGCCGGAAGAGCGTGACGTCCCCCACATGGGGTTCGGAGGTGGTCTTGAAGACCCGTCCGAGCAGAGGGGCCTCCAGCGGCGGCGGCACTTCCGCCGGAGACGGGAGAAGATCGACGATTTCCGTCAGGAGCGCGCGCATGCCATAGGTCAGCTGGGCGCTGCCAACGAAGAGTGGCACGATCGCCCCCTCGGCAACGGCCTTCTTGAGCGCCGTGGTCACTTCGCTCCGCGGGATCTCCTCGCCGCCGAGGTACCGTTCAATGAGGGAGTCATCGGTCGACGCCACCGTCTCGATCATCATCTCGCTGTATGTGTCGACCTGGTCGCGGTACTCCGCCGGGACATCGACTTCCTCGTACTCGCCGGATTTGGTGCCGGAGGTATAGAGGTGTGCCTTGCCCGAAAAGAGGTTGACGATACCGCCGAACTGGGCACCACTCCCGATCGGTATTTCGACCGGCAATACCTTGGGCGTCAAGTGCGCCTGGATATCGGCAAAGACCCGTTCGAAGTCGGCGTTGTCCTTGTCCATCTCGCCCACGAAAAGCAGACGGGGCAGGTGCAACTGGTCACACACCTCCCAGACCTTCTCGGTACCCACCTCAACGCCGCTCACACCGCTCAACACGACGACAGCCGCATCCGCGGCGTGCAGCGCCGTGACCGCCTCACCGAAGAAGTCGAGGTAGCCGGGGGTGTCGAGCAAGTTGATCTTGGTGTCCATCCATTCGGCGTAGGCCAGGCCCAGGCTGATCGAGTGCTGGCGAGAGATTTCGTCGGGGGTATAGTCGGTGAGGGTCGTGCCGTCCTTGATGTTTCCGTGGCGCCGGCTGGCACCAGATACAAAGGCGAGAGCGTCGACCAGGGTCGTCTTGCCGCTCCCGCCATGGCCGACAAACGCCACGTTGCGAATCGCGTCCGAGCCATAGACACGCATGGTCTGCACCTCCTTGAATCAGGGTACAGGGATAGTGGTGCGCGAGCGGGGAGTTGTCAAATGGACCAGTCGGCGGCCGTTTGATGACTGTAGGGGGAGGTGTGAAGTGAGTATGAAGAGAGGAGGAAGGAGAAAGGGACTTAAGGACTTGGAGGGGCGGAAAGAGAAAGGAGGGGCCTCTGGGATGCAGAGGGAGATGAACGCCAAGGCGAACACTTTCGAGGATCTCCTGGCCTGGCAACAGGCACGCAAGCTCACCCGCGCGGTCTATCAAGTGACGGCATCGGGGAGGCTGTCGACCGACCGTGCCCTGTGCGCTCAGCTTCGACGCGCCAGTTCCTCAATCATGGCGAATGTCGCGGAAGGGTTCGAGCGGGGCCGCCGGACCGAGTGCCATCAATTCCTATCCATCGCCAAGGGGAGCTGCGCCGAAGTCCGGACTTTTCTCTACGTGGCCCTCGATGCCGGTTTCCTCGATCGGGCGTCCTTCGATCAACTGCTTGGGCTTGCGTTGTCGACTTCTCGGACCATTGCCCGCCTACGGAGCGCCGTTGCAAAGCAGAGGGCCGCCCGTCGAAAGTCGGCTCCTTTCCCCTTGTTCCTTCCGCCCCTCCAAGTCCCAAGTCCTCTGGTTCCTTCCTCCCTATATTTGCGTATGTCCTCCATCCAGATCACCCGCTGCGTCTGCCAGCGCATGCCCTTCGCCACGCTCCTCCCCCTCGCGCGTGAGCAGGGGTGGACGCTCGACGAGATCATGCGCGAGACCGGCTGCGGCGATCAGTGCGGCCTCTGCCGCCCCTACCTCCAGGAGATGCTGCGGACCGGACAGACCGAATTCCACCAGGTCCTCTGGGAATAGCGTCGATCCCGAGTCCTCAGTGTTCAGTCCTTATATCTTTCGTGGATGCTCCCCTCCCCCCCCAAGGCCCTGCGTCGCGCCCTCTCGCCAGGCGCGCTCACTGTCCTTGCCACGGTCTGTGGGTGGGTGGGCATCGTCCTCGTCTGGCAGCAGAGCCTGCTCGGAGTGCTGCTCGCCCTCCTGACCACCGCCCTGGCCTGGGCGGGATTCATCCAGGCCAAGGCGGCGGCTGACCGCCAGGCGCGCTCACTCCAGCACGCCCTTTCGGCCGCCGCCGCCCGCAATCGAGAACTGGAGCGACTGCGGCAGCTCGCCGCCAGCCTCCTCGCCGGGCGCAGTCTCGTGAGCATCTTCACCGAAGTGACCCAGGCCGCGGCGGATCTTCTCGAAAGCGAGGCCGCGCTCGTGGCCCTGGTCGTGGAGGAAGGGCGATTCCTCCGGATCGCGGCAGGCAGCGGCCCGCTGGCGCCGGTTATCGGCCAGTTGCTTCCGATGGACAACTCCCTCTCGGGTTGGGTCGTGGTCAACGACCAGCCGCTCCTCAGCGAAAACATGGACGCCGATCCCCGGAGCTTCCGGCCGGACGCCACGCCTGCCTCGCTTCGCACCGCCGCACTGGTGCCGCTGCGCTCCGCCGGATTCGTCATCGGGACGATCAGCGTGCACAATCGCCGAGATGGCCGCCAATACGACGACGACGCCCTCCAACTCCTCCAGACGCTCGGCGATCAGGTGGTTGTGGCCATCGACCGCACCAACGTGCTCGAGGAGAGTCGTCGCAACGAGCGCGCCCTCGCCCGGAAGAATCGTGAGCTCGTCCGTGCCACCCAGCTGAAGAGCCAGTTCCTGGCCAACATGTCCCATGAACTGCGCACCCCGCTCAACGCGATCAACGGCTTCTCCGATCTCCTGTTGACGGAGGCGATGGGGTCGGTCAACGATGAACAGCGGGAGTTCCTCGAGGCGGTCCTGCGCAACGGGCAGCACCTGCTGGAAATGATCAACAGCGTGCTCGACCTCTCCAAGATCGAGGCGGGTGCTATGACCCTGCAGCTCGCGCCGACCGATCTCCGGGAGGCGGTGACTGCCGCCGTGGCGGACACCGCCAGCCTCCGGACCGTTCGTCGCCAGACCTGCGCCGTCGAGGTCGACACCGGCGCGCTTGTCGCCATTGCCGACGAGCTCCGCGTCAAACAGGTGCTTATCAACCTTCTCTCGAACGCCTCCAAGTTCACCCCAGAAGCGGGGCAAATCCGGCTGGCCGTGGTTCGCACGCGGGCGCCGCTTCCGGTTCCCTCCGGCGGCGATGGGGAGGGCGCGCACCTGCTCTCCCGAGACGCCATCTGGGTGTCAGTCAGCGATACCGGCATCGGTTTTCGGCCCGAGGACGCCACGCGGCTCTTTCTGGAGTTCAGCCAGGTGGACAGCTCGGCGAGCCGTCAGCAGCAGGGCACCGGACTCGGCCTCGCGTTGAGCAAGCGTTTCGTTGAATTGCATGGGGGCACCATCGGTGCGGAATCGATCTTCGGTCGGGGAAGCACCTTTTGGTTCATCCTCCCCGTGGACGGCCCCCTCCCCATGCAGGTCAATGCGGCCCCCCGACCCGAAGGCGCCGCGTCCTGATGCGCCCGTTGATCATCGGCGTCGCCGGCGGGTCCGGCTCGGGAAAGACCACCGTGGCGATGGCTATCCATGCCCACCTGGGCGTGGACGCCGTCTTCCTCGATCAGGATGCCTACTACGCAGATCTCGGGCACCTCCCGCTCGAAGAGCGCATTCAGACCAACTTCGACCATCCAGACGCACTCGACACCGACCTGATGGTGGCGCACCTGGAGGCGCTCGCCGCCGGAGCGCCGATCGACAAACCCACCTACGATTTTGCGCAGCACACCCGCGCCCAGGCCACTGTTCGGGTGGAACCGCGGGACGTGATCCTGGTGGACGGCATCCTCATCTTTGCCGACGCGAGACTCCGCCGGCTCTTCGACGTGAAGGTGTTCGTGGACGTGGCCGACGACCTGCGCTTCATTCGCCGGATGCAGCGCGACGTGTCCGAACGGGGGCGCTCGGTGGACTCGGTCATTGCCCAGTATCTGGGCACGGTCCGACCGATGCACCTGGAATTTGTGGAGCCCTCCAAGCGCTATGCCGACATCATCGTGCCGGAGGGAGGGCGGAACACCATCGCTATCCAGATGCTCGAGGCCAGGGTGGCGGCGGAAATCGCCCGCCGGCGGGGCTTACCGGGATAGGGTTTCCCGATTGTCCTCCGGCCGCAGCGGGGTATCTTTCGGGTTGTTCCAGTACCATCATCCCCCACGGAGATTGCCCCATGCGTCGCTCTACCGCCCTTCTCGCCCTCGCCGCTCTGCTCGCCGTGCCGGCCGTCGCCTCCGCGCAGGTCGCGACCGACCTCGCCGTCACCCGACAGCAGATCCAGGCCGACCGCCAGGCCATCGTGGCCGAGAATCTGCCACTAACTGATGATCAGGCCACCAAGTTCTGGCCGATGTACCAGGAGTACCGTATTGCCGTCGGCAAGCTCGCCGACCAGCGGATCAACCTGCTCCTGGCGCCACCAGCCGCTGATACGGCGACCACCAAGGAAATCAACGACATGCTCAACGAGTGGGTGAAGCTCGGCGGGCAGTACGCCAAGCTTCAGGGCGACTGGCTGAAGAAGTTCCAGCCGGTCCTCGGCGCCAAGGGGACGGTGCGGTTCTACCAGATCGAGACCCGTCTCGACCTGATCGTCCAGGCGGCGTTGGCCTCGCAAATCCCGCTCGTGCCGGTGAAGTGATTCACGTGCAGTCGCACCACTCGCCCCGGCGTGGCCTTCGAGCCATTGCCGGGGCGGTTTGCATCCTGGCCCTCGGCGCCTGCGCTCCCAAGCCGGTGCCGAAGGCCGAATTTGTCGGGCGCACCGCCTGCGCCTCCTGCCACCAGGCTCAGGATTCGCTCTGGCAGGGCTCCCACCACGCGCAGGCCATGGCCATCGCCGACAGCGCCACCGTCCTCGGCAACTTCGCTAACGCCACCTACACCTATAACGGCATCACCTCGCGATTCTTCCAGCGCGATGGCCGGTACTGGGTCAACACTGAGGGTCCCGACGGCGCCCTGGTCGACTATCCGATCAGCTACACCTTCGGTGTCTATCCGCTCCAGCAATATCTGATCGCCTTTCCCCGCGGCCGGTACCAGGCGCTCGGCATCGCGTGGGACAGCCGCACCAAGGCCGAGGGAGGCCAGCGCTGGTACCATCTGTATCCCGGCGAGAAGGTGGATCATCGAGATGTCCTCCACTGGACCGGCGTACTGCAGAACTGGAATTTTATGTGCGCGCAGTGCCACTCGACCAATCTGCAGAAGGGATATGACGAGGCGGCGGATAGTTACGCGACGACCTGGTCGGAAATCGACGTGTCGTGTGAGGCGTGCCACGGCCCCGGCAGCAACCACGTGGCGCTCGCCGAACGCCGGGAGGGCAAGATGGGCGGGTGGGCCGCGCAGACCGGTTTGACCGTCTCATTCCGGGATACGACGGCGGCCAGCTGGGTCATGGACACCGCCACGGGGATTGCCCGGCGAACGGAGCCACGGACGAGTCGGATGGAAATCGAGACCTGCGGACTCTGCCACGCGCGCCGGGGCCAGGTCTGGCCGGATTCCGGCGCGGGCCAGATTCTGGCGCAGACGCAGCGCGTGTCGCTGCTCAACGAGGGGCTCTACTTCGCCGACGGCCAGCAACTCGATGAGGTGTACGAGTACGGCTCGTTCCTGCAGAGCAAGATGTATCGCGCCGGTGTGACCTGCGGCGACTGCCACGACGCCCACCGCAGCACCACGAGGGCGGCGGGTAACGCCGTGTGCGCCACCTGCCACCTGTGGTCGCGCTACGATACGGCGTCCCACACGCACCACGCGCCCGGCACGGCTGGAGCGCAGTGCGTGGACTGCCACATGCCACCGCGCAACTACATGGGGGTGGACGCCCGGCGGGACCACGGCATGAAGATCCCGCGTCCCGACCTCACCCCGGTCACCGGTGCGCCGAATGCCTGCACCAGCTGCCATGCCGAGAAGCCGGTAGGATGGGCCGCGGCGACCGCCGAGGAGTGGTACGGCGCCCCCGACATCACCCCGCTGCCGGTCGCGGTCGCCTTTGGGGGCGCCTGGTCGGCGACGCCCGGCGCCGGCGAGGCGCTGGTAACTATATCCCGGGATACCACGCGCGCGGGCATCACCCGTGCCACCGCCGTCTCGCTGATGACGCAAAATCCGTCGCGCTTCTCGCTCAGCGCCATCCAGATGGCCCTCAGCGATCGCGATCCGCTCCTGCGGCGCGCCGCCGTCGAACAGGTCGAAACTCTCGACCCGGCGATGCGCGCACCGATGGCGCTGCCGCTGCTCTCCGACTCGGTCCGGACGGTGCGTCTCGCCGCCCTCCCAGCCCTGGCTGGATTGCCCGATTCCGGTTGGACCGAACCGCAGCGCGCCGCGTTCACCCGCGTGCTCGCCGAGTACCGCGCCTCCCAGCGCTTCAACGCCGATCGCCCGGAGTCCTGGGCGAACCTCGGAAATCTCGAACGCCGCCTGGGAAACCCGACCGAGGCGGCGGCCAATTACCAGCATGCGATCCGACTCGCACCACAATTCGTGCCGGCCTACCTGCAGCTCGCCGAGGTGTACCGCACCTCTGGACAGGAGGGACAGGCCGATTCGGTTCTCCGGGTCGGACTCGACCGGGTCCCCGGCTCCACCGACCTGCAGTATCAGTTGGGGCTTGCCTTGATTCGGCAGCGGCTCATGGCCAATGCGCTGCCTTATCTCAAGGCCGCAGCGGCCTCGGGCGACGCGCACTACGGCTACGTCTACGGCGTGGCGCTCTACGAGTCGGGTGAGGCAGGGTTGGCAATCGCGCAATTGCAGCGGTCACTGGCCGCGGCGCCCGATGATCAGGAGTTGCTCTATGGACTGGCGTCCATCGCCGCGGCGGCGGGACACCGCGACGTCGCACTGCCGCCGGCGCGGCGGCTAGCCCAGCTGAATCCTGACAATGCGGAAATTCAGCAGTTCGTGGCCAAGCTTGAGGCGGCACCGGGCCGATAGTCGGGCGCCGCGGCCTTCGCCTCAGTGCGGAGGAACCGCTGTCGGTGCGGGGGCGGGGGGATTCCACGGCGCCGAGAGGTAAGCCACCGCCGCTGGTCGGTCGGGCAGGAATCCCTGGTAGTCTTGTTCGAGGTCAAACGTCTCCGGATTGTGGGGGCGTTCGGTGACAAGCGCGTCGTGCAGGCACCACTTGGCGCCTGGCTTGCACCCTGACCGGGCCGCGTTCACCGCCAGGACGCCACCTTCGTCGGAATACTGTGTGCCGAGCGCGATCATCGTCGCGGCGTTCGCCGACCGCGTGCCGGTGGTACTATCCTCCGCGTAGACGAAGTAGGCGCGCCGAAGGTGGTCCACGATTGCCGGCGTCAGCCCGGATTCCCCCCCGTCCAGGTCGTAGTACACCATCCGCCCAAGAAGTACCGTGCCCTGCAGGCCCAGCGCCTCGAGCTCGCCGAACAGCTCGTGGGCCACGAAACTCCCGCTCGAGTGAGCGGCGATAATGACCAAGCCACGCGGCCGGGTCAACAGGTGCGCCGCCAGCGCCGAATTGCCGATTTCGCGGCCGGCGTAGTCCACTTCGGCAGGGCCGCGTACCGCGCAGAGGTAGCGGACGCCCCGCCGGGCCAGCGCCGTCCGGTAGACCTCGTCCACCCAGGCCTGAGCCCACACCTCCTTGACCCCCCACCCGCCATACGCGAGGAACGTCCCGTAGGCACCGGTCCGCCCGGTGTCCCGACAGGACACGCCGACCGCGACCGAAGTCCAACCCGGCGAGGCAGTCCAGAAGGCGGCAGCGAGTGTCAGCAGTGCACCCATCATGTCCCTGTTTTCCCCCGTAAATCCATGCTTGACGGCGCTCCGGAGGGGGCGCACTTTCCCCTCTACTCGGGTGCAGTTGTCGCACCTACGAAGCTAATCGCACCCAGCGGTGGCGAATCGCCCACCAGATGAGGATGATCGCGTGCCATTCTTCATATCCTTCGCGCGCGGCGGCGCCTACGTCGGCCTCATCCTCGCGGTAGCGGCCTGCGGTGACAAGGCCGCCCCGCAGATGCCACCCCCGAACGTCACCATCGTCACGACGTCACCCGAGGACATCCCAGCCCGCATCGAGCTGGTCGGTCAGGGCGCGGCCTCGAAGTTCATCGAAGTCCGCTCCCAACTCAACGGCGTGATCATCGAGCGGCCCTATCGAGAAGGAAGCGACGTGGAGAAGGGCGCACTGCTCTTCCGGCTCGACCCCACCACATACGAGGCGACGTATCGGAGCACCCAGGCCGCGGCCGACAACGCGCAGGCCCGGCTGGACAATGCCGAGCGCACCCTCAAGCGGCTGGTCCCGCTGCTCGCCGAGGGGGCCGTCTCTCAGAAGGATGTGGACGACGCGACCACCGAGCTCCAGCAGGCGCAGGCAGGGCTCGCGCAGGGCAAGGCGAATGCGGACCGCGCCAAGAAGGACTACGACGATACCTTCGTCCGCGCTGAGATCACCGGTCGGGCGGGCCGGGCGGCACTGCCGCTCGGCGCCCGGGTGACCGGTCCCGCGGACGTCTTGACAGACCTGCAGCAGATCGATCCCATCTACGTCTACTTCAGCCCCTCGGACCTCGAACTCCTCAGGATACGGCGTGCGGAGGCTGCCGGCACCCTGATCCTGCCCAGAGGGAAGATGGAGGTGGAGGTTCACCTGTCCGACGGCACGCCTCTGCCCTCCAAAGGCAAGTTGGACTTCGCCGACCTCTCGCTCGACTCCCGGACCGGCACCCAGCAGCTGCGGGCGGAGTTCCGGAACCCCCAGCACATCCTGCTGCCGGGGCAGTTTGTGCGCGTCCGGATTCTTGGCGGCACCCGGCGCAATGCGATCCTGGTCCCGCAGCGCGCCGTCCTCCAGGGGCTTTCGGGCGCCTATGTCTACGTGTTGGTGGAGGGTGACACGGCGCGGGCCCGCACCGTAGTCACCTCCGACTGGGAAGGTGACGGCTGGATCATCGAGAGTGGCCTGACGGGGGGGGAGCGAGTGATCGTGGACGGGACGCAACGCGTCATCGCCGGGCGGCCGGTCCGCATCGCCCCTGCCGCTGATTCCTCCGGCGCTGGCGCCGCCCCATGACCGAGCACCACCCCGAGACCTCCGGCACGCCGTACGTCGCGAAGAATCTGTTCATCCGGCGACCGATCCTCGCGTCGGTCATCTCGATCGTCATCCTCCTGCTCGGCGGATTCGCCATTTCCGGCCTGCCAATCACGCTCTACCCGCGGATTACTCCGCCGAGTGTTCAGGTAACCGCTATCTACCCGGGCGCCACCGCCGAAGATGTGGCGCAGGCCGTCGCGGCGCCGATCGAGCAGCAACTCTCGAGCATGGACGGGTTGCTCTACTTCAAGTCGTCGAACGGCAGCGACGGCACCATGAATCTCTCCATTTTCTTCGACATCAGCCGCGACCAGGACCTGGCGGCAGTGGACGTCCAGAACCAGGTCAAGCTTGCGGAACCGCAATTGCCTGAGGAGGTCCGCCGCCAGGGGATCACCGTCAAGAAGTCGCAGCCCGACATCCTGCTGATGATCGCCCTGACCTCGGACGATCCGCGCTACGACGCCGAGTACCTGAGCAACTACTCGAAGATCAACCTCGAGGACGAGGTCAAGCGCGTTCGGGGCGTGGGCGACGCCTACACCTTCGGACAGCTCGAATTCTCGATGCTGCTCCAGCTCGACCCCGATCGCATGGCCCAGCTCGGCATGTCGGTGGCGGAGGTCACCGCGGCGGTCCGCGAGCAGAACGCCACCAACCCCGGTGGTCGCGTGGGTCGGGAGCCCTCGCCCCCCGGGACCGACCTGACGGTGCCGGTCACTACCAAGGGCCGGCTCAAGACCGTCGAGGAATTTGGCAACATCATCCTCCGCACCGGCCCGGACGGCGCCATCCTGCGGCTGTCTGACCTCGCCAACGTCAAGCTCGGTGCCCGCAACTATGACCTCGGCGGTCGCCTCAACGGAGAACCCACCGCGCTCCTGCTGGTCTACAGCCGGGCCGGGGCCAACGCCCTCGATGTGAAGGACAAGATTCTCGGTCGGCTCGACGAGCTCGGGCGGAATTTCCCGCCGGGCGTCGGCTACACCATCGCGTACGACACCACGCCATTTATTGACGCCTCCATCGAGGAGGTCATCCACACCCTCGCCGAGGCGATGCTGCTGGTCACGTTGGTGGTGTTCATCTTCCTGCAGAGCTGGCGCACCACCCTGATTCCATTGCTGGCGGTGCCGGTATCCATTGTCGGCACCTTCGCCGGGATGGCGATGCTCGGCTTCTCGATCAACATCCTGACCCTCTTCGGGCTGGTGCTGGCCATCGGCATCGTGGTCGACGACGCCATCATCGTCATCGAAAACGTCGAACGCATCATGGCCACCGAACATGTGGGCGTGGTCGAGGCCACCGACAAAGCGATGACGCAGGTCACGGGCGCCCTGATTGCCGTGGTGTTGGTCCTCGCCGCCGTGTTTATCCCGGTCGGTTTTCTCGGTGGAATCAAGGGCGCGATGTTCATGCAGTTTGCGGTGACGATCGTGGTGTCGGTCACCCTCTCCGGTATCGTGGCCCTCACCCTCACCCCCGCGCTCGTTACCCTGCTCGTCAAGGACGAGCATCCGACGAAGGGGCGGTTCTTCACCTGGTTCAACACCACCTTCGATCGCTTCACCGGCAAGTACATGGGGGGAGTGCGTGGCGTCCTGCACCGGCCGCGTGCCTCGTTGGCGGCGTTCGCCGTCCTCGTGATCTTGATCGTGGTGCTCTTCAAGTCCATTCCGGGCGGGTTTGTGCCGACCGAAGACAAGGGCTACTTCGCCATGGCGTTGAAGCTCCCCCCCGGCGCCTCGATGCAGCGGACCGTGGGGGTAACTGAGAAGGTGGAGGAGGTGGTACGGCGGCAGCCCGGGGTCGCCAACGTCATTGCCCTCACGGGCCTCGATTTCATTCAGAGCGCCAATCTGACCAATACCGCGTCGCTCTTCGTCATGCTGGAACCCTGGGATGAACGGAAAGACGAAGCCACGAGTATCAACGCCATTATCGGCGCCGTGAATCGCGAGCTCTCACAGATGCCCGAGGCGACCGCCTTCGCCTTCAACCTCCCCGAGATTCCCGGCCTCGGAAACACCGCCGGCCTCGAGATGAACCTGCTCGACCGATCGGGAGGAGGCGTGAAGGAGTTTTCGAAGCTGGTGGATGAGTTTCTGGTTGCCGCGCGGACATCGCCTGACGTCGTTGGCGCACGGTCGATGCTCGAAGTCAACACACCGCAGGTGTATGTCACCGTCGACCGGGAAAAGGTGAAATCGATGGGCGTGTCGCTGACCGACGTGTTCCAGACCCTCCAGACCATGCTCTCGGCATCGTACATCAATGACTTCAACCTCTTCGGCCGGACCTACCGGGTGCAGGCGGAGGCGCAGCCCCAGTTCCGCATCACACCCTCCGACATCGGTAAGTTGTACGTCACCGCGCCGGACGGTGGCATGGTCCCGATCTCGTCGCTGGCCACCACGGAGTTCATCGGTGGGCCATCGGTCGTGACCCGATTCAACGGCTTTACCTCGGCGCTGATCACGGCCGAGCCTGCCGCGGGAAAGAGTTCCGGGCAGATGATGGCGGCCGTCGAGGCGACCGTTGCGGCGTTCGCGGACCGCGATGTCGCGTACGCCTACAGCGGGCAGTCCTACCAGGAGAAGGTGGCCCAGAGCCAGGGGAGCATGGTGTTCGTACTCGGCATCATCCTCGTCTTTCTGGTCCTCGCGGCCCAGTATGAGAGCTGGTCGATTCCATTTGGTGTCCTCCTCGGCGTGCCCTTTGGCGTGCTCGGCGCACTCATCGGCATCCTGATCCGCGGCGTGCCCAATGACGTGTACTTCCAAATCGGGCTCGTCACCGTGATCGGCCTCGCGGCCAAGAACGCGATCCTCATCGTGGAATTCGCCAACTCCCTCCGGGCCGGTGGTGCCTCCATCATGGACGCCACGCTCGAGGCGGCCAAGGACCGGTTTCGACCGATCCTCATGACCTCCTTCGCGTTCATCCTCGGCGTGGTGCCGATGCTCATCGCCAGCGGCGCCGGCTCCCAAAGCCGACACTCCCTGGCGACCGGTGTCTTCTCGGGCATGCTCCTCGCCACCGCCATCGGCGTGCTCTTCGTGCCGCTCTTCTTCTACCTGATTGCGCGCATGGGCACGAAGGAATCCGCCAGCGGAGGGACGGCATGATGCGCCGACTCTCGGTTCCACTGGTCACCATCCTCACTCTCGGCGCCTGCGCCGTGGGTCCCGGCTACGAGCGTCCCCCGACGCCCGTCCCGACGGCGTACCGAGGCGACACCCTGCAAATCGTCAAGGACACCGCCGCCGCCATCGCGCCGCTGGTGCCGCCGGCCGCCACCCCGGCTGACACGGTCGCCCCGACTTGGAACCAGACTCTGGGCGACAGTGTCCTGCTGGCACTCATGGACACCGCCCTGGCCCATAACCAGGACCTGATCGCGACCATCGCCGTCACGCGTGAGTTCCAGGCCCGCTATGCGATTGATCGAAGCGGGTTCTTCCCTCAGGTGAACATCTCCGGGGGCGGCGGCACCATCGACTCGAAAGTCCCCGGGCTCAGCGGCGATTTCTTCAACGCCACGGCCGACGCCGCCTGGGAGCTCGACCTGTGGGGCCGCATCCGGCGCACCAGCGAGGCGGGCAAGGCCTCCTACTTCGCCCGGACGGAAGAACTTCGTGGGGCGGAGTTGAGCCTCGCCGCCGCGGTCGCCACGGGATACTTCGCCCTGCTCCAGTACGACCAGCAGCTCGCGGTCGCGGAGCGCACCCTCGCGTCGCGCCGGGAGACGGCGGCGCTCTCGCGCGCCCGGTTCCGCGAGGGGCAGGTGTCCCGGCTGGATGTGCTCCAATTCGAGTCCCAGGTTCAAGAGACCCAGGCGCAGTTGGCGTCCATCGCGCGGCTCCGCTCGGAACAAGAGAACGCGCTCAGTGTGCTCGTTGGTTTGCCTCCCCGCGGGTTGCCGCGCGGGTTGCCGCTCGACCAGCAAGTGGCCAACTTCGACGTCCCCGAGGGCCTCCCATCGGACCTCCTTGCCCGGCGCCCGGATGTGCGCGCCGCCGAGGAGGACATGCGCGCCGCCAACGCCAGGATTGGCATCGCCTGGGGGAGCCGCCTGCCGCAGGTCGTCCTGACCGGTGAGTACGGGTATGTGAGCAACGACCTCTCGACCCTCTTCGAAAGCCAGAACAACACCAGTCGCCTCTTCCTCGGCATTTCCGTGCCGATCTTCACCGGTGGACGGCTGCAGGGCGAGGTCAACGTCGCCGAGGCGCAGACCGAGCAGGCGCGCGCCCGGTACGAACAAGTGGTGCTCCGCGCGCTACAGGATGTGGAAGATGCGCTGGTGGCCATTCGCACCAGTCGCGACCAGGTCGTAGCGCAATCGGCTCAGGTCGAGACTCTCTCCACTTCGCTCCTGCTGGTGCAGCACCGATACGAAAACGGCCTGTCCACCTACCTCGAGGTACTGGACGCCCAGCGGACGCTCTTCAACGCCGAACTGAGCCTCGCGCAGGGACAGGCGCTGCAGCTGGCCAGCGGGGTTCGGCTCTACAAGGCACTTGGTGGCCCATGGTCGGAACTGGGTACCGCGCGCGAGCGATAAGAGGGTCTCCACCCGCCGGCTGGTGGTATCTGGCCGGCGGGCTGCTCCTGTTCCTCGCATGGCCCGGCAAGGCTCGCGCTCAAGGCTCGACCGACACACTCACACCGGCCGGCACCGAGTACCAATTCCGTGGCGCATTCGGCGGTGTGAAGCGATTCCTGTACGGCAGCCGGTACCGGTCGCTCTGGGCCACGCCGGTTGCGGCACCGGCGCTTTCTCTCGACCTCCCTGATAGCACGACCGACAGCACGACACGCACGGGCATGCGGTGGTTTTGGACCCCCGACGGAGCGCTCTGGGAATACCGTCCGCTCGACCGCGACCTCGTTGCCGAAACACCACCCGCCATCCGACAGAACCTCCTCCCCTCGGTCATCCAGGGCCTGAACGCCTCGCGTCATCCCGGCGCGGCGCCGGTCGTCGCGGCGCTCGCGGAGGCGGTCGGGATCCGCGTCGCCCCCACGGAGCTGGTCCGGATGGCCGACTCGGCGCTGAGTTCGGATGCCGGTCAACTCGGGTATCTCATCGCGAGCAGCACCGAGGGTCGATCCAC
>SPDF01000062.1 GCA_004525055.1 Gemmatimonadales bacterium
AGCCACTTGATGTCAATGTCGGGACGCCGCTTCTCGAACGCGGCCTCGAGCAGCTGGAGTTGGTCCCGTCCGTGCGGCGAGTAGACCACCACCGGCGTTCGCCTGTCGCTGCTGCAGGCCATCACGCCGATGGCCGCCGCGATCATCCAGGCGCGCCCAGTCACGGCAGCGCCCCCGCCGGTCGCAGCGCCAGCAGGTTCATGAAGAGGCGATAGGCGCCGGGAACCCCCGCGGGGAGCTCGCGGAAGAAGGCGATGCCGGTGTAGACATAGGTGCCCTTCCCCACCGGAGCGACGAGGAGGCCCCCTTCCAGCGGGAGGTCGCCTGGATCGTGCATCGAGAGCACCGCGCGATACTCCGGCGCCCAGTCGCGGGCGAAATACAGCCCCCGTTCCTGCACCCAGCCGTCCCAGTCCGCCGGGCCGATCACGTTCGGCGTGCGCACCTCCGGACTCGACGGATCGACAATGCGCACCGGCGCGAACTCGTCGGTCACCCGGTCGTGCGAGTCGGGACGATCGCCCGGCTTCCGCGCCGGCGCCTTGCCAGAGAGCATCGAGGCCAGCGACGACCCGCCGACGGTCAGCGGGAAGGGAGCGAAGCTGCCGCCGAAAAACTCGTACTGCTGGTACTGCACCAGCAGGAGTCCGCCTGCCCGCGCGTACGCCAGCAGGCGCGCGTTGAACTCCTTGACGGCCGGCACCGTCTCGTAAGCCCGGCTGCCGATCACCACGGCGTCGAATTTCGAGAGGTCGCCCCGCGCCAGCGAGTCCGTGGTCAACTCGACCACCGGCACGCCGAGCCCCGCCAGTGCCTCCGGCACCCCGTCCGCGGCCCCGCGGACGTAACCGACGGCGCGAAGGGGCGGCACCGCGATGTCCATGACCTGGATCGTTCCGACGGCCGGGCGGCTCATTCCCCGCCGCGCAATGTGCGGGTACCCGATGATGTCGATCGACTCGTCATACCGCTCACCCGTGGACGCGACGGCGATGGCCCGCACCTCGAACGCCCCCGCCGCCGGGGACGCCGGCGGCACCAGCGCAAAGCTGAACGACGCCTCCTCCCCCTTCCGCGTCAGCCGGAACGGCTGGGGGGACGGCGATGCCCAGCCCGCCGGGACCTCCAGCCGCACGTCACCGGAGGTGGTGTCCGTGGTGGAGTGACTGAGGGTGACGTGGATGGTCCGGGCTTCGCGTGACGCGAGCGGCCACACGACCACGGATCGGTCCAGCCGGACCCCCACACGCGGCAGCACCAGCAGCCGTTCCCGCCGCTCGCCGTACGCCGGGTCCGCCCAGCGGTAGCTCACTTCACGTTTCAGCGAATCACCGCCGTCGAGCACCGCGACCGCGGTCAGCAGCGCCGGAGACGCGGGCGCTCCGCGATCGGGCGAACTCCCCCACTGGTACATCGCGCCGCGCCGCGGCAGCCGGAGAAAATACGGTTCGGTGGTCGCCGAAGCCGGAAGCTGGATGGTGTCCACGACCGTGGCCATCGCCCCGGGGAGGACCCTCAGGGAATTCGCGGCCTGGGTCACGCCTGCCCCGACAACGCCGACTGACGCGCGGAGGGGTGATCCACCCGCGTTCCAGAGGGAGAGGGTGACCTCGACGCGCTGACCTGGAACGAGGTCGGCGGAACTCGCCACGGCGTCGAGGATGATCCCCTGCTCGCTGGCGCGCGCCGCAGCACGGAACGTCCGCTGGTCCCGCCACGCGGCGGACGACGAAGCGAGCACGGCGGCCGACAGGGTGGTATCGATCCCTGCCCAGAAGGCGCTCCCCTGGCCAGTCCGGTCCGTCACGAGCGCGACGCGCGTGGACGCGGGCCCCGGAGGCTGCAGGGTGCCCATGTCCTGCGAACGGTGCCGGCTGCGGCTCGCCATCGCGATCTGGTGATAGGACTGCCCGACCGCCGGGTCGAGTCCGCCGGTCTGGATCGTGTCCATCACCGCTGCCGGCGTGAAGCGCGTCGCACGGAAGAGCTTGGCCGCGCGCCAGGGCTGCAGCCGCTCCTCCGTGCCCAACTCCGGAAAGCGCGTCGAGTCGGCGGCGGCCGCGAAGGCCTCGCGCGCCGCCCACCCGGCCGCCTGGTGCTGGCCGTGGCCGTCTTCCGCTGTTCCGCTGAACACCGACACGATGATCTGGGGCTGAAACTCGCGAATGACCCGCACCACGTCCTTCAGGATGGAGTCGCGCGGCCAGTGCGCCCAGGTGTCTTCGAGCGTCTTTGAGTATCCGAAGTCGTAGGCCCGGGTGAAGTACTGCCGGCCCCCGTCGAGGGTGCGGGCGCTGAGCAGTTCCTCGGTTCGCAAGAGGCCCAGCGCCTCACCGAGCTCGGGGCCGATCAGGTTCTGCCCCCCCTCCCCCCGATTGAGAGAGAGATAGGCCGCGACGGCGCCCTCCCCGCGTACCAGCACCGTGATGAGGTCGGTGTCCTCGTCGTCGGGGTGCGCCCCGATGACCAGCACCCGCTTGTTGTGCCCCAGCATCCGTCGGGCGTGTTCAGCCACGACGGCACCACCGGTGGAGGCGGGACCCAGTTGAGCCTGCGCTTGAACAAAACCGAGCACGAGGGCGGCCAGCAGCGCCGTTACAACGGAGCGAATTCGCATGGATTCCCGGGGGAAGTGACCAAAAAGAATAACCCCGGGAGGGCCGGGGCGTGAGGTGGATCAGGGGCCTCGCGGATGCCCGGGGCCGGGCGGACGAGGCCGCCGGGGAGAGCGACCTACCCAGAACGCGCCGAGGAAGAGGGCCACCGCCACGCCCAGGATGATCCGGCCCGCCAGGGTCGCAACCCCGTAGAGCAGAAGCAGCATCCCGACGGACAGGAGGATCGTGGCCACGGAGCGCAAGATCTCGTCGAGATTCCGGCCAGCGTGCCGGCGTCCCCAATAGGCGGACGCAACTGCGCCGGCCACTCCGATGAGGAGGAATCCGTACCAGATCAGGATCCAGTAGCGACGACCTGCGATCATGAACGCCCGCCCGGTAGTGAGGTCTCCTGGGGGATGCGTCGGGGCAATCGGCACCGACAATAGCACCCGCGCGGGCCTGACGCCATCCCCGAGTCCTCAGGCGTCACTCGCGGAGGGCCCACAGCCGGTGCCACGGGAAGATCCCGGTGGAATGGCCGTCGCTCCAGGTGACCCCGAGCCCGTAAGCGCCCACCAGCTGGATGGCGCTCGGCGCGATGTCCGCCGGCACGCTGGCCGGATCGAGCAGCGGACGCCCCGACATCTCCTCGACGCACATCGCGCAGGGACAGGAGAGCCGCAGGGCGCGGGCCGGCACTCGACGCTCGACTTCCCCGACGACCCATTCAAACCAGAGGCCGTCGTCTCGCCGCGTGATGGCGTGCGGGGCGCGTTTCGTCTCCGGGCCCGGAGGGGTGATATTATCCATGGTCAACTCGCTCGCTCGACGAACCGAAACGTCCGGACACGCTCATGACTGCCCCCAAGACCAACCCGTTCGGCGCCCGCGGCACACTGCCTGGCGGATCCAGCCCCATTACGATCTATCGCCTCCCCGAGCTCGCCCGGCAAGGGGTTGCCGACCTCGACCGCCTCCCCTTCTCCGTGCGGGTGCTGCTGGAGAACGCCCTCCGGTGGTGTGGCCAGGGGGTCGCCACGGAGGAGCACGTCAAGACGCTGGCCAGCTGGCAGGCGAAGCAGGCCGACCGCCCGGAATTCCCCTTCATGCCGGCCCGGGTGGTCCTGCAGGACTTCACCGGCGTTCCGTGCGTGGTGGACCTGGCGGCCATGCGCGACGCCATGGCCGACATGGGCGGGGATCCCGATCGCATCAACCCGGTCGTTCCCTGTGACCTCGTCATCGATCACTCGGTGCAGGTGGACCACTACGGAACCCCGGACGCGTTCCGCCTGAACGTCGCGCTCGAATTCGACCGGAACGCCGAGCGCTACCAGCTCCTCAAGTTCGCGCAGCGCGCCTTCCACAACTTCCGCGTGGTGCCACCGGGCATGGGCATCGTCCACCAGGTGAACCTGGAGCACCTTTCGCCAGCCATCCAGCTGCGGGAGCAGCACGGCCTGCTGACAGCCTACCCCGACACACTCGTCGGGACCGACTCCCACACCACGATGATCAACGGCCTTGGCGTCGTCGGCTGGGGTGTCGGCGGCATCGAGGCGGAAGCGGTGATGCTCGGCCAGCCCTACTTCATGCTGGTGCCGGACGTGATCGGGATGAAGCTCACCGGCTCGCTGCCCGCCGGGACCACCGCCACCGACCTCGTGCTCCGTGTCACCCAGATGCTGCGTGCCAAGGGAGTGGTCGACAAGTTCGTGGAGTACTACGGACCCGGCCTCGCCGGGCTCGGACTGGCCGACCGCGCCACGATCGCCAACATGTCGCCCGAATACGGGGCCACCGTCGGCTTCTTCCCGATCGACGCCGAGACGCTGCGGTATCTCCAGCGCACCGGGCGCAGCAAGGAGACGGTGGACCTGGTGGAACGGTACACCAAGGAGCAGGGGCTCTTCCGCACCGACGCGACCCCCGACCCCGAGTTCACCAGCACCATCGAACTCGACCTCTCGACCATCGAGCCGAGCCTGGCCGGCCCGAAGCGCCCGCAGGACATGGTACCGCTGCGGACACTCCGGAAGAGTTTCGCGGTCAGCCTCCCGGCCCTGATGCAACCGAGCGTGCCGGAAGCACGCCGGGGGTTTGCCTCTGCCGAGGCGGGTCGCTGGGCCAACGAGGGAGGCGACCAGACCCAAACCGAGGTCGTGCCGAGCGTGCACTGCACAATCAACGGCGAGGATCATGAACTTCGCGATGGCTCGGTGGTGATCGCCGCCATCACCTCCTGCACCAACACCTCGAATCCGTCGGTCATGATCGGCGCCGGGCTACTCGCCAAGAAGGCCGTCGCCAAGGGGCTCAGGAGCCGCCCCTGGGTGAAGACCAGTCTCGCCCCCGGCTCACGCGTGGTCACTGACTACCTGCGCGACGCCGGCCTGAGCCCCTTCCTCGACCAGCTCGGATTTCAGACGGTCGGCTACGGCTGCACCACCTGCATCGGCAACAGCGGTCCGCTCCAGGAGCCGGTGGCGCACGCCGTCGAGGAGCACTCGCTTGTGGTCGCCGCGGTGCTCTCCGGCAACCGAAATTTTGAGGCCCGCATCCACCCGCTGGTGCGCGCCAACTACCTCGCCTCGCCGATGCTGGTGGTCGCCTTCGCCCTCCTCGGCCGCGTCGATGCCGACCTCACGACGGAACCGCTCGGTATCTCGGACGCCGGTGAGCCGGTCTTCCTCCGGGACATCTGGCCATCATCGACGGAAATCGCCGAGGCGATGAGCACAGCGCTCACCCCTGAGCTCTTCAGGCACGAGTACGCCAAGGTTTTCGAGGGAGATCAAGAGTGGAAGGACCTGGAGGTGCCGACCGGCAGCCGGTATGCCTGGGATGACGACAGCACCTACGTGCAGCTACCGCCTTTCTTCCAGAACCTGGCGGCCGCGCCCAGCGCATTGGAAGACATTCAGGGCGCCCGTGTCCTCGCCGTCCTCGGAGACTCGGTCACAACCGACCATATCTCGCCGGCCGGCACCATCCCCAAGAACGGCCCCGCCGCGACGTACCTCCGAGCGCACGGCGTGGAGCAGCCCGACTGGAACACCTTCGGCGCCCGCCGCGGCAACCACGAAGTGATGATGCGAGGCACCTTCGGTAACGTCCGCATCAAGAACGGCCTGGTGCCGGACAAGGAAGGGAACTGGACGGAGTACTTCCCGAGCGGGGAAGTCACGTCGATCTACGACGCCGCGATGCGCTACATCGCCGACCAGACGCCGCTCGTGGTGCTGAGCGGCAAGGAGTACGGCACCGGCTCGAGCCGCGATTGGGCGGCCAAGGGGACCCTCCTGCTTGGTGTAAAGGCAGTCATCGCCGAGAGCTACGAGCGGATCCACCGGAGCAACCTCGTCGGGATGGGTGTCCTGCCGTTGACGTATGCCCCCGGAGAGACCCGCGAGACGCTCAATCTCACCGGACGTGAGACGTTCACCATCACCGGCATCGCGAGCGGGCTGACGCCCGGCGGCACCGTCCAGGTCGAGGTGACGCGCGAGGATGGGTCTACGGTGAAGTTCAAGGCGGTGGCCCGGCTCAATAGCGAGGTGGAGGTGGACTACTACCGCCACGGGGGCATCCTGCAGCGGGTGCTGCGGAAGTTCGCGGCGAATTCTTGAGGCGGGGCGGCGGGGCAGAATGGTGTTGGGTTCGGATGAAAATCGACCCCCCGGGATTCCCGGGGGGTCGATTCGTTTGCCGCGCCGCCGCCTCGGCTCAGGCGACCAGGTCGCGGAGCCGCTCGCCGGTCTCACCCTCACGCAGCTTCAGGAGTGCACGGTCTCGAAGCTGGCGGATGCGCTCGCGGGTGACGCCCATCATCCGGCCGATTTCCTCGAGCGTCCGGCTGTTGCCGTCGTCCAACCCGAAATACAGCCGCAGGACCTTCGCATCGCGGGGCGGCAGGACCGCCAAGGCGGACTCGATATCGCTGGTCTGGCTGTTGGTCATCGTGGCGGAATCGGTGCCTTCCTGCTCCGCCATCGCGAACCGCTCCATCCGCTCGTTGCCGTCGCCATCCCGCGTGGGGTGGTCGAGCCGCACCGCCTCGGTGTTGAGGGCGCTGAGGCTCCGGACCGCCTCCGGCGTGAGGCCGGTGGCGCGGGCCAGTTCCTCGGTGGTCGGCATCCGGCCGAGGCGCTCCTTGAGGAGCGTCGTCGTGCGGCCGAGACGGCTGAGGTCGGCGGTGCGGTTGAGGGGCACCCGGACCGGCCGGCCATGACGGGCGATGGCAGCCTGAACCGCCTGGCGAATCCACCACACCGCGTACGAGATGAACTTGACGCCGCGATCCGGATCGAACTTCCGGGCCGCCGTCATGAGCCCGAGGTTGCCCTCGCCGATCAGGTCGACCAGCGGTACCCCGCGGTTCTGGAACTTCTTGGCGACCGAGACGACGAATCGGACGTTGTGACGCGCCAACCTCTCCTGGGCCGCCACATTGCCCCGAAACGCCTTGCGGGCGAGTTCCATCTCCTGCTCACGGGTCAACAGCGGGACCCGGCTGATTTCGTCGAGGTACAGGTCGAGCGACTCACGTCCCTCATCAACGGCCTTGGCAATCTGAGCCGGTCGAACGGCACGACGCTTGGCGCGCGGCTTGACAGTCACCGAACCTCCTCCGGAGGAAACCCCATCACTCTATAGGCTGCAACGGCCGGAAGTGGCCGTCCAAATACAGTCGCGAAAACTAACAGCTAAGGCGCTAAAAATCAACAGCTTAGCTAACCCTAACACCCCGAACGGGTTGCAGAATCGTGCCACAAGTCAAGGGCAAAACCCCATGAATCCAGCAGTCGCACATCCCCCAGATGCCTGCCAGATTGGCAACGTCGCGCCCCACAAGGAGTTGGCGGGTGCGAATCCCAGTCGTTCTCCCCTACTATAGACCACCAGACGCCCCAAAGAGTTCCCCCTGCACAGCAA
>SPDF01000242.1 GCA_004525055.1 Gemmatimonadales bacterium
ATCACCGTTCGCATGACTCGCACCACCGATACCCGGCCGAGCAATCTGATTCGCGCCCCCACCTGCGATGCGAGCTGCGATCTCTTCGTCAGTCTCCACGTGGACGCCCTCGATACGCGGAAGCGGCGCGACTATCGATCGATCGATGGATTCTCCACGCTCATTATTGGCGAGGAGAATTCCGCCGACGCGGATCGGGTGGCGCGGACAGAAAACGAAGCGCTCCGGTTTGATAGCCCGGAGGATCAGGAGCTGGTGACCGGCCCGCTGGCGTTCATCCTGAAGGACCTGCAGATGAACGAGTACCTCCGCGAGTCGGCGCGGGCGGGGGCGCTCATTCAGGCGCACCTCGAGCCGGTTCACCCCGGGGCGAATCGTGGCGTGAAGCAGCGCAACGACTTGGCGGTACTGAACACCGGACGGCGCCCTGGGGTCCTCGTGGAAATGGGATACAGTTCGAGCCCGTCCGATGCCAAGTACCTGCTGGCGACAGACGGCCAGCGCCAGATCGCGCGCGGGCTGGCCGACGCCATCGTGGATTATCTCCTGGAATTTGAGTGGAAGAGCGGCGCGCGGGCCGGCGGGCCGGGCCGATGAAGCGCGGCGCGTTGCTGCTGCTGCTGCTCGTGCTCACCGGGTGCGTCTATTACAACGGCATGTATAACGCCAACCGGCTTGCCAAGCGGGCCCAGAAGGCGCAAGCAAAGGGGCGTACGTTCGAGGCGCAGAGCTATTGGGCCCAGGCGGAGGTGCGTGCCGATACCGTCATTGCCCGTCACCCAGAAAGCAGCTGGGCCGACGACGCGCAGCTTATCCGTGGCGAGGCGATGGTGGCGCGCCAGGATTGCCCCACCGCCGTTCCCGCGCTTGAGGCCGCCTCGTTCAGCCGGGACAGCCCCAAGGTGGCAGAACGGGCGCTGGTCCTCCTCAGCCAGTGCCTGGTCCAAGCGGGCGATTACGTCGCGGCCGATCGCGCCTTCGTCACGCTCATGGCAAGCCCCGATACCGCCATCAGCCGGTCCGCCCAGCTGGAGCATGCCCGGGTGCTCCGCATGCTGGGGGAGTACCAGAACGCGCTGACGACGCTGGAGGGGATGCAGGGCCCCGCGGTCGACGCGGAGCGCGCGACGGACTACGCGAACCTCGGAGAGTTGGCACCAGCCGAGCCATTGATCGAGCAGGCGATCGCACAGGGAGATCTGAGCCTGCCGTGGGTGTCGATGATCGCCGGGGTGGGCCGGGTGGATCCCGGTCTGGCTTCGCGGCTCACATCGGCCGTCATCGCCATGACCGGTTTCCCGAATGAATTGAGGGATTCACTGCTCCTGGCCGATGGCATGCGGCTCCTCCCCACGGACCCCGACTCCGGTCTGGCGCGGCTCCGTGAAGCCGGCGCCGCGAGCCCGATCACCTTCGCCTCGCTCACGGCGCGGCTCCGGATCGCCGAGTATGTCATCGGGCAAGCGGATACCCTCTCCCAACTCGAGCGGGCCAGGGAGCAGTTGGCCACCTTGAGCGAAATCGGCGGCCGGATCTCGATGGAGGCGTTGGGTTATCTGCGAATCCTCGACCGCGTGCGCACCTATACGGACTCGATCACCCCCAGCGCGAAGGAGGGTGACCTTGCGACGTTCGTCCTCGCCGAGTCGATACGCGATTCTCTTCCGGCGCCCCGCATCGCGGAGGAGCTCTTCTCGACGGTCCCCACATGGTGGCCGGCGTCTCCTTACGCACCAAAGGCGCTTCTTGCCCTGGCGGCGCTGGAGCCCGCGCGGGCCGAAGAGTTCTTCCATACTCTGGAGTGCGTCTATCCCGCGAGCCCCTACCTTCAGCTCGTCTCCGGAGTCGTGACGCCAGAGGTCCTGGTACTCGAGGACTCGATGCAGACGTACGCCAACGGCGGGGTGAGGGTGCCAGTGCAGAGGCGCGCCCGGCCCTCGAACACACCCCAGACTCCCGCCGGCCAGCGCCAGCAGGACGACCTCAAGTAATGCCACCGATTCCGCTGGAACGGACGGTGTTCGGCGCCCGATTCCAGAATCCGATTCTGCTCGCGTCGGGCACCGCGGGGTATGGGCGGGAACTCGCGGGGGTGATGGACCTCGACCGACTCGGCGGGCTCGTGACGAAGGCGGTTTCTCTGGAGCCGAGGGCGGGGAACACCCCGCCCCGGGTGGCAGAGTTCCGGGGGGGGATGCTGAACGCGATCGGGCTGGCGAATCCGGGGCTGGCGCAGGTCCGTGCCGTGGAACTGCCGTGGATTCTCAGGCGGCTGCAGTCGGCACGGGTCCTGGTGAATATTGTCGGGTTCACCATTGAGGAATATGCCTCGGTGATCGAGGGACTCGATGACCTCGATGGGATCACCGCCTACGAGCTCAATCTCTCCTGTCCCAACACCTCCGCGGGCGGCCTCGAATTCGGCGCCGATGCCGCCTCGATCACCGCCATCGTTTCGCGCTGCCGACGGGTCACCAAGCGGCCACTGGTGGCCAAGCTCTCACCGGTCCTGCCCGACATGGCCGCGGCCGCACTCGCGGCACGCGACGCGGGCGCCGATGGCGTGTCGGTCGTAAACACCCTCCCCGGAATGGCGCTCAATCCGGGTGGCACCCCACGACTGGGCAACGGGAACGGAGGTGTCAGCGGGCCGGCCCTCCTGCCGGCAGGGGTGCTCGCCGTGCGCCGGGTTCGTGAGCGGTTGCCTGACCTGCCGATCATCGGGCTCGGTGGGGTCCGTAGCGCGGAGGACGCCCGGCAGCATCTTGCCGTCGGTGCCACCCTCGTTGGCATCGGGACGGGGGGGCTGGCCGACCCGCGCCTGCCTGGCCGCATCATCCGCGAACTGGAGCGTCACGGTGGCTGAGATCATTCTCGCCCTCGATGTGGACTCGGCCGACGCCGGTCGCAGACTCCTCGATCGGCTCCCCGGGCTTCGCTGGGCCAAGGTGGGGTCGGTGCTGATGACACGCGAGGGGGCGCCCTTTCTGGCGGAACTCCACGAGCGGGGGGTGCGGGTATTCCTCGATCTCAAGTGGCATGACATCCCAAGCACCGTCGCCGGGGCGGTGAACGCGGCGCACTCCCTCGGCGTGGCAATGGCCACGGTGCATACTCTCGGGGGCGCGCGCATGCTGCGGGCGGCGGAGGACGCCAGCGGGGACATGAGCCTCGTCGGGGTGACGGTGCTGACCTCGCACGACGCGGCGGGGTACGCCGCGGCCACAGGGCGTGAAACGGTCGACCTCGAGCGCGAGGTGGCCGCGCTTGCCGGCGCGGCAGCCGAGGCGGGACTCAGGGGTGTGGTCTGCTCGCCTGCCGAGATTGCAGTGGTCCGATCGGTCCTGCCGACGGGGTCGTGGGTGGTGGTACCGGGGATACGGCGGGCCTCCGATGCCTCCCACGACCAGATCCGCATCGCGACGCCGCGTGCCGCCGCCGCCGCCGGCGCGACGCATCTGGTGGTGGGCCGACCGATTACTCAGGCCCCGAACCCTGCCGCGGTCCTCGCCGAGTTCACCGCCGAGGGAGGTACCGGAT
>SPDF01000088.1 GCA_004525055.1 Gemmatimonadales bacterium
ACCCCGATTACCTCTTCAAGCCGACGTTACAGCTGAAGAAGTCGGCGAAGGGAACCAAGCGAGCCAGCAAGGTACCGAAGCGAAAGCTGGCCTGAACATCGGGTACAGCCCTGGAAACCCCGCCCGGCAATTGCCGGGCGGTTTTTTTGACCCTACTTGCCTCAAGTCCATTTTCGTTGAACACTTGGAGGGACCATTTCGGGGGCATTCCCATGGCGTTGGGCGGCAAGAGCTGGGACGAGTGGATCGCGCAATACGCGACCAGTCACCGGAACCCGGTCAACCGGGTCTGTCACACCATCGGTATCCCGCTCATCGCCCTGTCCATACCGCTCTTCCTGGTTGGCATCTGGGTGCCCGGCTTCTGGCGCATCCCGCTCACACTCTTCGTGGTGGGCTGGATCTTTCAGTTCATCGGCCACGCTTTTGAGGGGAAACCGCCCGAGTTCTTCAAGGACTGGCGATTTCTATTCGTGGGGCTCCGGTGGTGGATGGCCAAGCTGCAGGGCCGGGCATGAGGCTCTCTCGACGGGAATTTGTCAGGCTATCCGGTGCCGCTGGCTTCGGTGCCGCCCTCCCATTTCCCATCGGCCGATCCCGGGCTGGCAAGCTCAAGCGGATCGGCATCCAGCTCTACACCGTGCGCCAGGCGCTCGACGCCGACTTTGCCGGCACGCTGCAGCGGCTGGCCGCCATTGGGTACCAGGAGGTGGAGTTTGCGTGGAACCGGGGGACCTCGCCGTCGGAGACGAAGGAACTCCTGCGAGCGACCGGGCTGACGGCGCCGGCCGCGCACCTCTCGGTCGAGGACTTCGAGTCGGGGTGGGACGCCACCGTCGCTGCGACGCAGACCATCGGTATTGAGAACCTTGTCCTGGCCTGGATCGATGCCGACCAGCGAAAGACCCTCGGCGACTACCACCAGTGGGCCGAGCGGTTCAACCGGTACGGGACGGCGGCTCGCAAGGCCGGGCTCACATTCGCCTACCATAATCACGCCGCCGAGCTGACGCCGATCGATGGGAAGATTCCCTACGAGATCTTGCTTAGCGAGACCGACCCCGCCACGGTCGGGTTCGAGATGGACGTCTATTGGATAGTGGAAGGCGGGGGCGACCCCCTCGGCTACTTCGCCAAGTGGCCGGGGCGCTTCCCGATGCTGCATGTAAAGGGGCGCGCGGCCGATCGCGCCATGGTCGATGTGGGCGCGGGCACGGTGGATTGGGAGGCCATATTCGCCCACGCGAAACGGGCGGGCGTCCGCCACAGCTTTGTCGAACACGATGACGCCCCGGACCCCTTCGCCTCGGCGGCGGCCAGCTACTCCTACCTGCGAAAGCTTCGGTTTCACGATGCGTAACGCGTTTGGTGCAATCCTGCTGGTCCTCCTTGCCGCCCTGCCGGTCACCGCCCAGACCCCTCGGCGGCACACCGCGGTCCTCATCGTAACCGACGGCTTCCGCTGGCAGGAACTGTTCGGCGGGGCCGATGCGGCGCTCAATAACGCCGAGTACGGTGGAGTTGAAGACACCACCGCCCTCCGGCGGTCGTTCCTGGTGGGCGACCCTGAGGCCAATCGGCTGGCACTGATGCCATTCATGTGGAAGGTCGTGGCCAGAGAGGGCCAGATCTACGGCAACCGCGACCTGGGCAGCACGGCGGTGGTCACCAACGGGTACAACTTCTCCTACCCCGGCTACAACGAGATGCTGACCGGCACGGCCGACCCCAACATCGACCGAAACGACTACGGCCCAAATCCGAACACGACCGTCTTCGAGTGGCTGGCCGGCCAACCCGGGTTCCAAGGGAAGGTGGCGGCATTCGGCACCTGGGACGCCTTCGCGCCGATCTTCAACCAGGACCGTGCTCCGATGTGGGTCCGGGCAGGCTGGGACCTTCCCTATCCCGGCGATACCGCGTCACGCCGCGTCCTGCTGGACTCCCTATACGCCACGACGACCCGCGTCTGGTCGGAAATGCCCTACGACGGCTTCATGCAGGCGGTGGTGATGGAGTACGTCGAAACCGAGCGTCCAGAGGTGCTCTACATCGGATATGGCGAGACCGACGAATGGGCCCACGAGGGTCGGTATGATCAGTACCTGGCCTCAGCACACCGGGTGGACGGGTTTATCCGCGACCTCTGGAACGCGATGCAGGCGATGCCGGAGTACGCCGGCAGGACCACCTTCATCATCACCACGGACCATGGGCGGGGAAGCGGGCTCAAGGCGTGGCGCAACCACGGCGCCAAAGTCGATGGAGCGGAGTACATCTGGATGGCGGTGATGGGGCCGGACATTCCGGCCCTGGGGGTGCGGCAGGACGTGCCGACGGTGACGCAATCACAGATCGCGGCCACGGTGGCTGCGGGCGTGGGGGTGGATTGGGTCGCGGCGTCAGGGGCGGCGGCGGCGCTGCCGGTGTTTCGGAGTCGCTAGGCCGGTCTTCGGACCTCACCCCCTTCTGTCATTGCGAGGAGGCCCCGGGAGGGGCCGACGAAGCAATCTCGAACCAGATTGCTTCGGCCACGTCGTGGCCTCGCAATGACAGGAATCAATCGCGCCGCAAGCTAGAACACGAACATCACCCCGCCGCTGAGTTCGCCCTGGGTGAAGAACACACCGCTGGACGCGTGGATGACACAGCCTCCCGGCAGACTGCACCAGAATTGGGTGTTAGAGGAGAGCGTGCTCATCCAGAGCCGAGCCTGGGCGCGAAGCCCGACGTGCTGGCTTAGATAGGTCTTGAGGCCGAGGGCGGCGCCGAAGGAAAAGACCCACTCGCCAACGAGATCGGGGTTCTCGGGAGCAAAATGCGTCCCGCCAATCGTCAAGGCAAAGAACGGCTTGGTGTTCGGATCATCGCCAAACTCAAGTGCACCACCGAGCTGCAGGTACTCGATGGCCGCGTCGCCGATGGTCACCGCCGCGCCGGTGTCCGGCTTGAACCGAACGGTGGTGGACTGCCTGCTGTACACCAACTCGACGAGGCCGTCGCGCTTGACCCGGTACCCGAGGGTGCCACCCCACGCCAGATTGTCGTTGGCGGAGAACTTGCCATCATCGTTGTCGATCGTGCCGCCGAACCGGTACCCGATGCTCGGCGTGATCTCGATGCCGGACTGGGCCGCCAGGGGTGGGGCGGCACAGAGAGCCAGCGCCAACAGTCCGAGCCGATGCATGGGCACCCCATTGAGTTGTCAGCTGCTCCGCTCAAGAATACGCAGCTTTGCATTCCGACAGGAGTCCTTGAGCCGCAGAGGGCCCAAGAACCACTAGCTCGTGCCAATGGCGCCACAGCCATGTCGGCCCCATAATACAAGCCGATGCCTACACAATTCGACCGAATCGCCGCCGCCCTCGCCGACCACTTCCGTCTCGAACGCGAGCTGGGCCAGGGCGGCATGGCCACCGTCTACCTGGCCGAGGACCTGAAGCACCGCCGCAAGGTGGCGGTGAAGGTCCTGCGACCGGAACTTGCCGCCTCTCTCGGCCCCGATCGTTTCTTCCGGGAAATCGAGGTGGCTGCCCAGCTCCAGCATCCCCACATCCTGCCCCTTTTTGACAGCGGCGCCTCCGGGAAGGGCCCCGCTGGCGACGCAGAGTTTTTGTGGTACGCCATGCCGTTTGTGGATGGCGAGACCCTCCGCGACCGGCTGGCCCGGACCGGTGAGCTGCCGGTCCACGATGCCATCCGCATTCTCATCGAAGTGGCCGATGCGCTGGCCCACGCCCACCAGCACGGGGTGGCGCACCGCGACATCAAGCCCGAAAACATCCTCCTCTCCGGTCGCCACGCGCTGGTGAGCGACTTCGGCGTGGCCAAGGCGGTGAGCGAGGCCACCGGACGCCAGCAACTCACCACCGCCGGCGTGGCACTCGGCACCCCGGCCTATATGGCGCCGGAGCAGGCGGCCGCCGACCCGCACCTCGATCACCGGGTCGACATCTATGCGCTCGGTGTGCTGGGGTACGAACTGCTGACCGGGCGGACGCCATTCAGCGGACGCACCCCGCAGGAAACGCTCGCCGCGCACGTGATGCAGGCTCCCGAGGCCATCTCCCGGCTCCGCCCCGGGATTTCACCAACGCTGGAAGCGATCGTGATGAAGTGCCTGGCCAAGCGGCCAGCGGACCGGTTCCAGAGCGCGGAGGAGCTGGTGACGGCCCTGGAGCCGCTGGCCACGCCGAGCGGCGGCATGACCCCGACCTATACCCAGCCGGTAACGGGTGTGGCGCCCATGGCAACGGCAGGCCGGAAGTGGGCTCCGCTCATCGCAGCTGTCGTCATCGCAGTGGTGGCAGTCGGTGTGCTGCTTGCCCGGCGGAGTGGAAGCGGACCGGAGGTAAGCCTGACGAAGACCACCCGGCTCACCAGCATGCAGGGGCTGGAGGTTCTGCCGGCCATCTCACCCGACAATCAGTTCCTGGCATATACCGGCGTACAGGGCGGGTCAGCGAACATCTTCCTGCAGCCCACCAATGGCGGACGGGCGATCAACATCACCGACAGCATGCCCGGGGCCCAGATCTCGCCGGACTGGTCTCCCGACGGACGGCGGCTGGTGTTTGTCTCATATGATTCCAGCGCGGCGAGCATCGTCACGATGCCCCCTACGGGAGGCGATCTCCGCCGATTGCGAAGCTTCGCCAATGCCGGAAAGGTACCGATGGCCCCCAAGTGGTCCCCCGATGGATCGCGGATTGCCTTCGAGAAGGGTGACAGCGTAGTCGTCATGTCCGCAGACGGGAGCGGGCTCACCCTGCTGGCCCGGGTCAGGGATGTCCACTCCCTGGCCTGGTCCCCCGACGGGCAATGGCTGGCGGGCGTCCGGGGGAATTCGGATTTTGCCTACAACGGCCAGGGCTTTGGAAACCTCGCCGCGAGCACCGTGTTCGTGATGCCGGCCACCGGTGGCGACCCCGTCATGGTGAGCGATTCCACCAGCCTGAATCTCTCTCCGGCCTGGCTCCCAGGCGGGAACACCCTGCTCTATCTCTCGAGCGGCGGCGGTGGGCGCGATGTTTACCTCCAGCGGATCGGGCGGGGGGGAACAGCGGACGGCGCGCCGAGGCGGATCACGACGGGGCTCGACGCCCATACCTTCGCCCTCTCGAAGGACTGCAAGCGGCTGGCCTATTCGAAGTACACCCGGGACCTCAACATCTGGATGGCTCGGCTGTCGGACACCGGGAGCGTGAACGCGCGTACGGCGGTCCCGATCACCCGGGGCAACCAGGCCAGTGAGGTGCTGCGCCTCTCTCCCGACGGCAAGTGGCTGCTGTACGACTCCGACCTCAACGGCAACGGCGACCTCTTTATCGTCTCCTCCGACGGCGGCACGCCGCGGCAGCTCACGGACGACCCCGCCGACGACCTGAGCGCCAACTGGTCGCCTGACGGGTCGCAGATTGCGTTTCACTCCTTCCGCACCGGCAACCGGGACGTGTTCATCATGAACGCCGACGGCACCGGCCTCTCCCAGGTCACCACCGACACCCTGAGTGACTGGTACGCCGCCTGGGGCCCGGACAACAACACGCTGGTCCACTCGCGGGGGGAAGCACCCAACATCGAAATTGTAGAGACTAGGCGGGATTCACGATCGTCGCCCTGGGGACCGCCCACCCGGCTGGGCCGGGGGATAACGGCCTTCCTCACACCTGACCGGTCTGCCTACCTCACCTGGAGCTATGACAGCGGACCGGCATTGACCGCCATTCCCTCAGGGGGAGGTGCTCCGAGGGTGCTCTTCCGGGCGCCACCATGGTTCGGTCCCGCCTGGGCCCAGACGGGTCTCGGCGGGCGGGGACTATACAGCTTTTCCCACGACTCACTCGGAATCCCCGCCTTCTGGTCCATCGACACGACGAGGGGGACCATCCGGAAAGTCGTCTCCTTCGATCGGGGCGATCCCTGGGTGACCCGGGGCAACTTCGACACCGATGGCAGCCGGTTCTACTTCATCGCAGGGGAGCATCAGGCCGACATCTGGGTGGCGGAGGTGGAGGAGAAGTGATACCCATTCTCGCCTTCCTGGTGATGGCGCTCGGCACCGACGCGGCCGCTCAGGCCCCTCTTCCGCTCATCCCGTACCCCCAGCACGTCATCCGGAACACCGGCACGGCCGAACTGCGTCACCGGATTCGGCTTGAGGCACCGGAGGGAACAGCTCTCAGTGCGCTAGCCAGCTACACCAGCGACCTGCTTGAGCTGGAGCTGGGCTGGCGGCCGACGATCGTCTCCGGCATCGCGCCGCCCGCCGGGCTGACCCTCCGGATCGTTGCGCCGGATTCGACGCTCGGCGCCGAGGGGTATCGGTTGTCGAGCCAATCAGCCGGCGTCATCATCGAGGCTTCGACGGACGCCGGGCTCTTTCACGGCCTGCAGACCTTCCGCCAGCTGCTCCATGCCGGCGAGCCAGGCACGGTGCCGCTGGTCGAGATCACTGACGCCCCACGGTTCCCCTATCGCGGCATGCATCTCGACGTGGTCCGGCACTTCTTTCCGGTCGCGTTCGTGGAGCGGTACATCGACCTCCTCTCCCGCTACAAGTTCAACACCTTCCA
>SPDF01000382.1 GCA_004525055.1 Gemmatimonadales bacterium
GCTTCCGGCCACCTGGCGGGTGACGTCGCCCCGCAGGACGGTGCCGGTCCCGATGAACCTCGCCACGAACGCCGAATTCGGGAAGCGGAACACCTCCTCGGGTCGGCCCAGCTGGGCGATACGGCCCTCCGCGAGGACGGCCACCACGTCGCCGAGGCGGAGCGCCTCGTCGAAGTCGTGTGTCACCTGGAGCGTCGTGACCTGCTCGTGCGCGTGGATGGCGCGCAGTTCCCGCCGCAGCATGTGGCGCGTCGCGGGATCGACCGCCGCGAACGGCTCGTCGAGCAGGAGAATGCTGGGCCGGGGAGCCAGTGCCCGCGCCAATGCCACTCGCTGGGTCTCTCCGCCGCTTAACCCGTGGATCGATCGGTCCAGGAGCGGCTCGATGCCGAGCAGGGCGCCGAGTTCGCGCACGCGCTCGAGCTGCTCGGTGGCGGGGAGGGGGCCTCGGCGCAGGCCGTACCGGATGTTGTCGCGGACGTCGAGGTGGGGAAAGAGGTGGTAGTTCTGATAGACGAAACCGACGCCGCGCCGTTCCGGCGCCATGCCGGTCACATCCTCGCCGTGGAGATGCACCCGGCCGCTCATGGGAGGGACATGGCCCGCCACCGTCTCGAGCAACGTGGTCTTGCCGGATCCCGATGGTCCGATGAGGAGGCCGTACCCACCGCTCGGCACCTCGAAGGAGATGTCCTGCAACAGGAAGTCGCCCACCCGCACCGCGAGTCTGTCGAGGCGGATCATCGGCGTTCTGCCGGCTGGAGGACGCGCACCAGCGCAAAGACTCCGAGCGCCACCGTCAGGAGGAGCAGCGCGGCGGGGACCGCGGCGGAAAGACCGAGGGTGGTGAAGCGATCGTAGATGAGGACGCTCGCCACCTGCGGATTGTAGGTGAGGATGACAATGGCGCCGAATTCACTCACGGCGCGCGCCCAGGCGAGGACGGCGGCGGCGAGAATCCCGCGGCCGGCGAGGGGCAGCGTCACCCGCCGAAAGACGATGGCCGGGGGATCGCCGAGGGTGCGGGCGACCCGTTCGAGGCGGGGGTCCACGGCGCGGAACGCTTCACGCGCCCCGCTGACGAGGATGGGCACCGAGACGAAGAGCATCGCGGCCACGATGCCCGGGATGTGGCTGACGAACTCGATACCGAACTTCGCGAACACCCCCCCCACCGTGGAGTTCCGCCCCAGGAAGAGAAGGAGCGCGATGCCTGCGACGGGGTGGGGGATGACGACGGGGAGCTCCACGACCGCCTCGATAAACCGGCGGCCGCGGAACGACCGCCGGGCCAGGAGGTAGGCGAGCGGCACGCCGAGGAGCGCGCCGATGAGCGTCGCGGCAGTGGCGGTGCCCAGCGTGAGGGCGATCGAGGCGAGGAGCTCCCGGTCGCGCAATGCCTCGCCGAAGCTCGCTGGGGTGGCCAGGAACATCAGCCGGAGCAGCGGGCCCACGATGAAGACCACGAGCAGCGCACCCAGGGCAGCCAAGGCGACTCGGCTCCACGAGAGGCGTGATCGGATCGGTGACGGGGCCCCTGGGGGCAGGCTATCTTTGGGGGTCATGGCTCGCGCGTAGCGTACGCCCCCCCGGGGCTGGCGTCAACGGTGAGCCGGTATTCCTCATGAACCCGGAGGCAATTCATGCAGATCGGCAAGGCGGTCCAGGCCGCTATGAACGACCAGATCCACAAGGAACTCGAGTCGGCGTACCAGTATCTCGCGATGTCCGCGTATTTCAGCAGCATCAACCAACCCGGCTCCGCGTCCTGGATGCGCGTCCAGGGGAGGGAGGAGCTTGGCCACGCGATGAAGTTCACCGACTTCGTCGAGGACCGGGGCGGGACGATCGTCTATCGGGCCTTGACGGCGCCGCCTACCACCTTCGCGTCGCCGCTTGCCGCGTTCGAGACCGCCGTGCAGCAGGAAGCGATGGTCTCCACCAGCATCAATGCGCTCTTCGAACTGGCGGCCAAGGAGAAGGACTACGCCTCGCAGGCGTTGCTGCAGTGGTTCATCACGGAGCAGGTAGAGGAGGAGAAGACGAGCCGCGAAATCGTCGACACGCTCCGACTCATCGGCAACAACACTTCCGGGCTGTATATGTTCGATCGTGAACTGGGCCGCCGCGGCCAGGCTGGCTGAGACTCCTCCCACTCCAACGTCGGACATCAATGATGCGCATCGCCTTCCTCGGACTCGGCGCCATCGGGACGCCCATGGCCGTCCACGTCGCCAAGGCACACGAGCTCACGGTGTGGAA
>SPDF01000386.1 GCA_004525055.1 Gemmatimonadales bacterium
CTGCCGGTAAGGGCGGTGTTCTATCCGTTCTCACAGGGGAGTCTCCGGTGCCCGGGAGCCAGAGCCCAGCATGCCCAGCCGACTATTGGCTCTAGCCGCTGCCTAACCCGCGCCTGCAGCTGACGAGGGCGCGCGCGTGAGGTTGCATCCGTCCCCAACAATCACGGACTACGCATGAACTGGGATCTGCTCATTCCGATCCTGTATCTCGCGGGGGTCGCCTGGATTGGCCTTCGGGTCGGCAGCGGCACGCAGGATGCTCGATCACTCTTCCTCGCCGATCGCGGACTCGGCTTCGGGGTCGTAGGGACGTCGCTCTTCGCGTCGAACGTGTCGAGCACTACGCTCATCGGGTTGGCGGGGGCCGCCTACGTGACCGGGATCGCCGTCTCCGCCTACGAGTGGATGGCCGCGCTCATTCTCGTCTTCGCGGCGATCTTCATCGTCCCGATCTACATGCGTACGCAGATCCTGACGATCCCCGACTACATGGAACGGCGGTTCGACCGCGGCGCGCGGGTGTACGTCGCGGCGCTGATGATGTTCCTCTCGGTCATCGTCGACACCGCCGCGAGTCTCTACGCCGGGGCGCTCGTCCTCACCGTCTTCGTCCCTGGCCTACCACTCTGGCCGACGTTGATTGGTCTTGGCGTCTTCGCCGGCGTCTACACCTCCGTCGGCGGCCTCAAGGCCGTGATGCTCACCGATGTGGCCCAGGCCGTCGTGCTGATCGTGGGATCGCTGGTGATCACCTACTTCGCGTTCGCCGAGTACGGCTTCGACTGGGCGGGCGTCCGCGCGGCGGTGCCGGAAGGACACCTGCATCTCATTCGTCCCGCGAGCGACACGGAGCTCCCCTGGCCGGGACTCCTGCTCGGGCTGCCGATCCTCGGCTTCTACTACTGGACGACCAACCAATACATCTCCCAGCGGTTCCTGGCGGCCAAGAATCTCGATCACGCGCGCTGGGGCACCGTCCTCGCCGCCGGGCTGAAGCTGTTGCCGCTCTTCATCATGGTCCTCCCGGGCGCGATGGCGATCGGATTTCTTCCGGACCTGGCGCGGCCGGATGAGGTGTTCCCGACGATGGCCCGCGAACTCCTGCCCGTGGGGCTCCGCGGCCTCGTGATCGCGGCGGTGATGGCCGCCATCATGTCCACCATCGACAGCACGCTGAACGCCGCCTCCGCGATTGCGGTCTACGATCTCGCGCAGTTGCAGAAGCGCGACCTGGCGCCGAAACGCCTGCTGCTGATCGCGCGGCTCACGACCATCGGCTTCATGATCGTCGCCATCGGCTGGGCCCCGATGATCGCGCGCTTTCCGGGGCTCTTCGCCTACCTGCAGGAGGTCTTCGCGTACGCGGTGCCGCCGGTGGCAGCCGTCTATCTCGGAGGGATCTTCTGGCGCGGCGCACGCCGGAGTGCCGCCATGCCGACCCTCGCCATCGGTCACGTCGCGGGGTTGAGTCTGTTCGCCGCGACGAAGCTTGGGTGGTGGGGGCTGCACTTCACGGTGAATGCCTTCATCCTGGCGGTCTTCAGTGCCGTCGTGCTCGTCATCGCGTCTGTGGGACGTCCCCGAGAGCCCGCGCCGGACGCCGGGACGCTCTGGTCTCCGAGCCTTGCCACGGTCACGGCGGGGCAGAGCGTGCTGAAGGACTATCGGCTCTGGGCTGCGCTCGTCGTCGTGGCGGTGGCGGCCAGCATATTGGTCTTCGCGTAGGCCGCCGGCGCACGGTCACCGTCGCAGCGGCGCTCGCCGCCACCGGTCTCAGCGTTTGACGCCGAAGTACCCGAGGTTCTGGCTCGTCCACCAGGCCAGGTCGTGTTCGCGCGTACTCTGCCAGAGACGCCCCATCCGCTCCCGCTCCTCGGTCGGTCCCATCGCTAGGGCTTCGTCGATCGCCGCATCCATGCTGCGCGCGGAGTACGGGTGCGTGAGGATCGCAGCCTCGAGCTCGACGGCGGAGCCGCAGAACTCCGAGAGCACGAGTTTCCCGCTGTGCCCCTGCTTGGCGGCGATGAACTCCTTGGCCACGAGATTCAGTCCGTCCCGCAGCGGCGTGATCCAGCAGACATCCGCTGCCATGTACCAGCTCATCAGTTCGGTGAACGGCAACGGCTGCGAGAAGAGCACCACCGGCACCCACCCGAGCACGGAGGAGTGCCCGTTGATGTTCCCGACGCGTTGCTCGATCTCAACCTGGACCTCGTCGTACACCCTCATCCCCTTGGCGGGGGC
>SPDF01000099.1 GCA_004525055.1 Gemmatimonadales bacterium
CCCCCTCCCCGGAACGGCTCGAGCAGCTGGTCTCCGCCGGCCTGTTTCTGACATCCGAGCTGTCTCTGGAAGGGGTTCTGGAACGGGTGGCAGAACTCGCCTGCCAGATTATCGGCTCGCGGTACGCCGCCATCGGCGTGCTCTCCGACGACCATCGTCGACTGGACGCCTTTGTCACCGCCGGCATCGATGCGAAAACCAAGGCCCAGATCGGAGCCTCGCCAGAAGGGAAAGGCATCCTGGGGTTGGTGATGCGCGAGCGGCGTCTCATCAGACTCGCCGATCTCCAGACGCATGCCGCGGCCATTGGCTTCCCGGCGAACCATCCCCCGATGCACTCGTTCCTCGGCGTGCCCATCGAGCGACGGCGCGGCGTCTTCGGCATTCTCTACCTGACCGAGAAACTGGACGGGCCTGAGTTCACCGCTGACGATGAGCATATCGCCCGGCTCCTCGCGGCACAGACAGGCGCCGCCATCGAGAATGCCAGACTGCATGAGGAAAGCGCGCGATTGCTTGAGGAGGTGCAGCAGCTGCAGCGCTCGCGTGAGCGGTTCTTTGCCATGGTCAACCACGAGCTTCGGAACGCGTTGGCAGGTGTGTACGGCTGGGCGGAGATGCTGGTGCGCAAGAAGGACCCTGTGACGGTTCCCAAGGCTGCGTTCGAGGTACTCGACTCCGCCGAGCAGGCGATCGCCCTGGTGAATGACCTGCTTGATCTCAGCCGGCTCGACGAGGACCGCCTCAAACCGGTCATCCGCGAGGTGGAGCCGACCTCCATGATCCAGCGTGCTATCGTCCGGGTGACCCCGCTGGTCGCTTCGCGCGGCCTCACTGTCAGCTTCGACTCTGCCCTCGAGGAGATGGCCATCTTGACCGATGCGCACCGGGTCGAGCAGATCCTCATCAATCTGCTGGGCAATGCAACCCGGCACGCCCCTGCCGACTCGACCATCCACGTCCGCCTTCTCGGCGAACACTCAAGAGTCCGGATCGAGGTGCTGGATCAGGGCCTGGGGGTCGCCGAGGGGGACCTCGACCGGATCTTCGATATCTATCAAACCAAGGGTGCCGATGGTGGCGTCGGCCTCGGCCTTCCCCTTTCGCGGCGGCTGGCACGCCTCCTCGGCGGCGACCTGCGCGCGGAGGCCCGTCAGGGAGTCGGGGGCTGCTTCATCCTGGAATTGCCGGGTAGCGGAAAACTAAAGATCTCCTCATAATACCTTCCGGTGCAATTCACTTCCTCCTCATAGCTTGGTGATCATGAAAGTTCTCGTCGTGGAGGACGACCGGAAGGTCGCCGGGTTCATCGAACAGGGTCTGAAGGAAGAGGGCTGGACCGTGGATGTCGCGCCGGATGGCGATGAAGCCACGATGCTCGCCCACGTCTACCAGTACGACGTCATCCTGCTCGATGTCGTGTTGCCGAAGAAGAACGGTTTCCAGGTCGCGGCGGAGCTTCGCCGTGAGGGGCGCAACACCCCCATCCTGATGCTCACCTCGCGGGACGCGGTGGAGGATGTAGTCCGCGGCCTCGACGCCGGCGCGGACGACTACCTCGCGAAGCCGTTCCGGTTCGAGGAGTTGCTGGCCCGAATGCGCGCCCTGGTCCGCCGCGGGGGCGCCGAGCGTCTCGAGACGCTCCGCTACGGCCCTCTCTCGATGGACCGGCTCCGTCACGAAGTCCACATGGATGACCATCCCCTGGACTTGACGCCCAAGGAGTTTCAGCTCCTCGAGTTCTTCCTCCTCCATCCGGAAGAGGTCGTGCGCCGGACCACGCTCCTGGAAAAGGTGTGGGACATGCACTTCGATCCCGAGAGCAATGTGGTGGACGTCCATGTCGGCAACCTTCGCCGGAAACTGGCCGCATCGGCGGGCGGCAACTTGATTTCCACCGTGCGAGGCGTCGGATTCTGCCTCCGCGCGGCCAACTCGGTCGCTACCCGGTCCGCATGACCCGGCGCGTACCCCCGGTGATGTTGCCGGGGGCTGCACTCCTGTTCATCCTGGCGGGGCTGTTTCTACGGCTCCAACCCGACCTCTCGGGCTGGAGCCGTTCTGTGTGGATGGCCGGGCTCGTGCTCACCGGCGCGCCGGTGGTCTGGCGGACCCTGCGTGGCCTGCTCCGGGGGCGAGCCGCCGCCGATATCGTGGCCACGCTGGCGATCGCCGCGGCGATTCCACTGGGAGAACCGCTCGCCGGCCTGGTGGTGGTGCTGATGCAGACGGGGGGGGAGGCGCTGGAGCGGTTCGCCGAGGGCCGAGCCAGTGCGGCGGTGCGCGAACTTGAAGCGGCCGCCCCCCACGAAGCACACCGCTTGCTCGCCGGCGGCGCCGTCGAGGACATCTCGGCGGACGAGGTGGCGATCGATGACCTCCTCCTCGTCCGGCCCGGAGAGATGGTCCCGTGCGACGCGGTCGTCACCAGCGGCGCTTCGCATGTGGACGTCTCCCGGCTGACGGGAGAACCGGTGCCGGTCAGCGCCGGACCCGGCACGCGGTTGCCCAGCGGATCGGTGAACGGAGAAAGCCCACTCACGCTGCGCGTCGAGGCCCTCGCCTCGCAAAGCCTCTATGCGCGGATTGTGGAACTCGTGCGCTCCGCCCAGGCCAGCAAGGCGCCGCTGCAGCGACTCGCGGACCGTTACGCCATCTGGTTCACCCCGCTCACGCTCGCGGTCTGCGTGGTGGCCTACCTGGTCTCGTCCGACCCGGTACGAGTACTCGCGGTGCTCGTGGTCGCCACCCCCTGCCCTCTCATCCTGGCCACGCCTGTGGCCATCATCGGGGGGCTGAACAGGGCGGCGCGCCAGCAGATCGTCATTCGCAACGGCGGCGCACTTGAGCAACTCGGTGGCGCGACAGTCGCAATGTTTGACAAGACCGGGACGTTGACCGTTGGGAGACCGGCGCTCGCCAGGGTCGTACCGGTGGCGCCGTTCACCGAAGCGGAGCTGCTGGCCCTTGCAGGCGCCGTGGAACATGGCTCGGGGCATCTGCTCGCCCGCTCCGTCGTGGATGGGGCACTGGCCCGGGGCGTTGGGCTGCCCGCGGCCACCGACATCCGCGAGGCACCTGGTGAGGGCGTGGAGGGCCGAGTCGGGGGACGACTCGTGATCGTCGGCGCCATGGAATTCGTGCGGCGCCGAGCGCCCGGATCGGTTGCGACACTGGTCGGCGCAGACAGCGACCGGGCCGCGCTCCGCGCCTACGTCGCGGTCGATGGCTCCGCCGCCGGTTTCCTCGAGTTCGCGGACGCGATCCGCCCCGAGGCGGCCCTGCTGTTGCGCCGATTGCGCGGACTCGGCATCACCCGGATGGCGCTCCTCTCGGGCGATCGACGCCAGAACGTCGAGGCGCTGGGCGCCGAGCTCGGGTTCACCGAGACCCACGCCGACCTGTTGCCCGACGAGAAGGTGGCGCTGATCAAATCCGCCATGGCCAGCGGGCAAACGGTTGTCATGGTGGGCGACGGCACCAACGATGCGCCCGCGCTGAGCACCGCCACCGTCGGCATCGCCCTGGCCTCACACGGCGGGGGCATCTCGGCCGAGGCGGCCGACATCGTGATCCTCGCGGACGACCTCGGCCGAGTGGCGGACGCGGTCGAAACCAGCCGGTGGACCATGCGCATCGCGCGGCAGAGTATCTGGGCCGGATTGGGGATGAGCGGGGCCGCAATGCTCGTGGCCGCAGCAGGCTACATTCCACCGATCGCCGGCGCCGTCCTTCAAGAAGTGATTGATATTGCCGTCATTCTCAACGCGCTCCGGGCCGCGGCACCGGCCCCGGTGCTTCCACCTCAGCCAATGGTCTGAGCCCACCACACGCCGTTTTGGGAGCCTCCATGAATTCACAGCTGGAATCCTTCCGCTATGACGACGCCATCGTGCGGAAATTCCTCTGGGCCACCTTTCTCTGGGGCCTGATTGGCATGACGGTGGGGCTGCTCATCGCCCTGCAGCTGGCGGTCCCCGCCCTGAACCTCGATATCCCGTGGCTCAGTTTCGGGCGACTCCGGCCCCTGCACACGAATGCGGTCATCTTCGCGTTCGCCGGCAACGCCATCTTCACCGGCGCCTACTACTCGTCGCAGCGCCTCCTCAAGACGCGCATGTTCAGCGACGTCCTGAGCGCCATCCACTTCTGGGGATGGCAGCTGATCATCGTGCTGGCGGCGATCACCCTTCCGCTCGGATTCACGCAGGCGAAGGAATACGCCGAATTCGAGTGGCCAATCGACATCCTGATCGCCGTCGTGTGGGTCATCTTCGCCATCAATTTCTTCGGGACCATCGCGAAGCGGCGGGAGCGGCACCTGTACGTGGCGCTCTGGTTTTACATCGCCAGCATCGTCACAGTCGCCATTCTGCACATCGTCAACAACCTGGCCGTCCCCGCCGGGATGCTGAAGAGCTATTCGATCTACGCCGGCGTGCAGGACGCCTTCATGCAGTGGTGGTACGGCCACAACGCCGTGGCCTTCTTCCTCACCACACCGTTCCTCGGGTTGATGTACTACTTCCTGCCCAAGGCGGCCGACAAACCGATCTTCAGTTATCGGCTCTCCATCCTGCACTTCTGGACCATCGTCTTTCTCTACATCTGGGCCGGTCCTCACCACCTCCACTACACCGCCCTCCCGGAGTGGGCCTCCACCCTCGGAATGATCTTCTCGATCATGCTCTGGATGCCCTCGTGGGGCGGCATGATCAACGGCCTGATGACACTCCGCGGCGCGTGGAAGAAGGTCGTGGAGGACCCGATCCTGAAGTTCTTCGTGGTGGCCATCACCGCCTACGGCATGTCCACGTTCGAAGGCCCGATGCTGTCGGTGCGCAGCGTCAACGCCCTGGCGCACTACACCGACTGGATCATCGCACACGTCCATACCGGCGCGCTCGGGTGGAACGGGTTCCTGACTTTTGGCATGATCTACTGGTTGGCCCCCCGGCTGTTCCAGACCAAACTGCATAGCCAGAAAATGGCCGAACTGCATTTTTGGCTGGCCACGTTCGGCATCATCCTGTATGTGACCGCCATCTACAGCGCCGGGCTCACGCAGGGCCTGATGTGGCGCGCCTACGACGTCACCGGCCGGCTCGAGTATCCCGCGTTCATCGAGACGGTGATGCAGCTCATGCCGATGTACTGGGTCCGCGTGGCGGGCGGCGCACTCTACCTGACCGGCATGGTGCTCTTCGGCTACAACCTCCTGAAGACCTGGAAGGCGCGTCCGGCCACGTATGAGGAGCCGGTCATCCGGGCCGCGCCGCTCGGCGACTTCGAGGAGCTCACCGCTCCCCGCCCCACCGGCGCGCTCGCGCGATTTGTGCAGGCCGCCTGGCACCGCACCTGGGAGCGGCTCCCGGTCACCTTCACCGTCATGGTGGCGCTCGCGGTCATCGTCGCCTCGCTCTTCGAGATCATTCCGACCTTCCTGATCAAGTCGAACGTGCCGACCATCGCGTCGGTCAAACCGTACACGCCGCTCGAACTGGCGGGGCGGGACATCTACATCCGCGAGGGGTGCTTCAACTGCCATTCGCAAATGATCCGCCCGCTCCGGTACGAGACCGACCGCTACGGCGAGTACTCGAAGCCGGGCGAATTCGTATACGACCATCCGTTCCTCTGGGGCTCCCGCCGTATCGGGCCCGACCTGGCGCGCGAGGGCGGGAAGTACCCCGACCTCTGGCATGTCCGGCACATGCGCCATCCCAAGGACATCGAGGCCAAGTCGATCATGCCCGGCTACCCCTGGATGCTGACCGACCAACTCGACTTCGAGGGCATCCAGCGGAAGGTGGACGCGATGGTGATGCTCGGCGTCCCCTATGGCGAGGCTGTCAACGACGCCCCCGGCATGGCCCGGGCCCAGGCGGAAGCGATCGGGCAGTCCATCGCCTCGCAGGGCGGCCCGGCCGATCTCTCCGACAAGGAGATCGTGGCGATGGTCGCCTACCTCCAGCGGCTCGGGCGCGACATCAGCGCCCCCTCAGCGGCAGGCGCCGCAGGAGCGCCGTGAGATGCGCCTCTCCGACATCATGAGCAACGCCGGGCTCTCGACCTATGCGGAAATCGCGCTGGTCATCTTCCTGATCGCGTTCCTCCTGATTGCCGTGTCGGTGTTCGCACCCTCGCGCCGCAAGGAGTTCGAGGAGGCCAGCCGCATGCCGCTGGATGACGTTCACCCACAGACACCGCGCCAGAGCCGAGGAGATGCGTCATGAGCGCCTCGCACGAC
>SPDF01000423.1 GCA_004525055.1 Gemmatimonadales bacterium
CACCTGGAAGGTGGCGGCTCGATGGGAAAGCTCATGGCCCTTGTCGGCACCACCATCGGCGGCGGGCTCGGCTGGTGGCTGGGCGCGCGGGTGGGCGTGATGACCGCCTTCATCTGCTCCATGGTGGGCACCGGCGTCGGACTTTACGCCGCCCGGCGCTTCACCCAGGACTATTTGGAGTGAGCGGCGCGCATCGGACGATCCTGCTGACCAGCGTCGCGCTTGTCGCCTTCGCCGGCAATTCGATCCTCTGCCGGATGGCCCTCGGCGGCGGCCTGATGGACCCAGCCGGATTCACCGCGGTGCGCCTCGGCTCCGGCGCCGCCACACTCTGGTTCCTGATCGCCTTGAAGAGTGGCGGCGTGCCACGCACCGAGGGGCACTGGGCTTCCGCCGCGGCACTCTTCATTTACGCGGGCGCCTTCAGCCTTGCTTACGTCAGTCTCGACGCCGGCACCGGAGCGCTCATTCTCTTCGGCGCCGTGCAACTCACGATGATCCTCGCGGGGCTTCGTGCCGGAGAACGCCCCCGCTTCAGGGAGTGGCTCGGCCTGGCCCTGGCTCTGATCGGGATCGTCGTGCTGGTGCGGCCGGGGCTGGCCGCCCCGGAGCCGACTGGAGCCGCGCTCATGGCGGCCGCCGGGATCGCGTGGGGAGTCTATTCGCTGCGCGGACGCGGCAGCCGGGAGCCGCTCCGCAACACCGCCGGCAACTTCATCCTGACGCTACCCGCCGCTGCACTGTTGCTGGTCATCCCCGGCGGATTCAGCGCCTGGACCGCGAGCGGTGTGGGACTCGCCGTGGCCTCCGGCGCCCTCGCCTCCGGCGTCGGCTATGCTGTCTGGTATGCGGCGCTCCCCGCCCTGACCGCCACCCGGGCCGCGCTGGTCCAGTTGCTGGTGCCAGTCCTTGCGGCCGCGGGCGGAGTCGCGCTCCTTTCCGAGGCAATCCCGCTCCGCCTCCCGGTGGCCGCCGCCCTGGTCCTGGGTGGGGTGGCCCTGGCCATCACGGCCCGATCACCCTGACACGAGAGCCAGCCCCGATGCGAACCGCCTTGACCCGCGACGTCAGCCCGGCCATGCACCTTTGCGAACTCAGTCACCTCGCGCGCACGCCGATCGACCACGACCGCGCACTGGCTCAGCACGCGGCCTACGAACAGTGCCTCATGGAACTCGGCTGCCACGTGCATCGGCTGCCATCGGACGCCACCATGCCAGACGCCGTGTTCATCGAGGACACGGCGGTCGTCGTCGATGAACTCGGGGTGATCACCCGGCCGGGTGCGAAGTCACGGCGGGCGGAGACCGAGGCGGTGACAGCCGCCCTCGGCCGGTACCGGTCTCTCGCCTCCATCGAGGCGCCTGGTACGGTTGATGGCGGGGACGTCCTGCGGGTCGGGCGGACCTTCTTTGTGGGTGACTCCACGCGGAGCAATCGCGACGGCATCGCGCAGCTGGGCGAGTTATTGGCGCCGTACGACTACCGCGTGGTGCCAGTGGTCACCCGGGACTGCCTCCACCTCAAGACGGCGGCGACAGTCGCGGGGCCGGGCATCGTCGTCCTGAATCCAGCGTGGGTGGACCGCGCCCTCTTCGGACACGTCGAAGTCATCGAGGTTGACTCGACTGAGCCGTTCGCCGGCAACGTGCTCCAGATTGGGGACGTGACGATTTGTGGGGCCGAGTATACACGAACCAATCGTCGACTCGAGGCCGCCGGGGTCGCGGTGCGCACGGTGGACATGTCGGAGTTCGCGAAGGCGGAAGGCGGGGTGACTTGCTGCAGCGTGATCTTCGAAACCAGCGGAAAACTGGGCGCATGACCTTCGCACGGCGCGTGTTCACCGTGGTTGCGATCTACGGTATGGTAGAGCGATCCTGATGGCGCTCTCTGAAGAATTCGTGCAATCGGGTCAGTGGCTCTTCCACCGGCGGGGCTACCTGCCCGCCGTCCTCAGCCTCCTGGTGCTCAGCGAAGTGGGCCCGGTCGGGGAGGGCCAGCAGGGCGTGCCA